>DATGDX010000127.1:0-17787 GCA_035310665.1 Mycobacteriales bacterium
GACATCCAGCAGATGGTCGCCCACGCGCTGTTCTCCGACGCGGCGGCCGCGGTCGTCCTCGAACCCGCCCGGCCCGGCGGGCTCGAGGTCGTCGACGTCGTCGCCCGCACCGACGTGGACAGCGCCGACCACATGACGTGGGACGTCACCGACCTCGGGTTTCGGATGGGCCTGTCCCCACGCGTCCCTGACGTGCTCGAGATCCACGCGCGCCCGGTCGTCGACGAGCTTCTCGGCCGGCACTCGCTCACGATCGGGGACGTCGCCGGGTGGGCGGTGCACCCGGGCGGACCTCGGATCCTCGAGGTCGTCGGCGCGTCGCTGGACCTTCCGGCCACCAGGCTGGCAGCGTCGTACGGCGTGTTGCGCGACTACGGCAACTGCTCGTCCGCGACCCTCCTGCTGGTCCTGGACCGCGTGCGCGCGCAGCGGGCGCTCGCGACCGGCGACCACGTCGTCGCCATGGCGTTCGGGCCCGGGCTGACGCTCTGCGCCGCCCTGCTTCGGCAGTCGCGGTGACCCGCTCGGGGCTCACGACCGCCCTGACCACGGCCGGCGACCTGGTCGCGGTCGCGTACGCCGGGTGGCTGCTGGTGGGCGCGCCGCTGGCCGGCGCCCGCCGGGTCCGCCCGCTCGCGCTCGCCGTACGTGCCCACTCACGACTGCGGCTGGCCTGCTACCGCGCCTCGCTGCGTGCGGTCGCCGTGTCGGCGGGCGTGGCCGGGCTCGCGCTCGTCCTCGGTCGGGCGGCCCCGCCGCCTCCCGGTCTCGCCGGCCTCCCGCGCCCGCTGCTCGTCGCGCTCGGGCTCACCAGCGTCGTCGCCGTGGCCGTGTCCCGCCCAGTGCCGGCACTGGCCCGGCCGCTGCTGCCCGTCACCCCCGTGGAGCGGCGGCTGTTCCGCGTGGTCGTGCTGGCCAGGGCGGGCGGTGAGGAGCTCGCCTACCGCGCGCTGCTCCCCGGCGTGCTGCTGCTCGTGCTCCCCGGGGTGGGCACGGCGGGCGCCGTCCTCGTCGCGACCGCGGCATTCGCCGCGACCCGCTGCTCCCAGGGCCGGTCGGGAGTGGCGCGCGGGGCGGTGGCGGGACTCGCGCTCGCGAGCCTGTACGCCGGCACCGGCAGCCTGCTCGCCGCGGTCGCCGGGCACGTGCTCCTCGACCTGCCGATCGCCCGGCTCAGGGGGCGGTCGCCTGCCCGGGCACCCCAGGTCGAGCATGCGGCCCACCCTGCGGCCCAGCGGTCGGTGCCGACACGCCCCGCGTCGCGGACCGCATCGAGGGTCTGCGCGGACCCGCTCCCAGCAGCGGCCGCAGCCGAGGCTCGAGTCGCGCGCCGGGCCTGATGTCGTTGACCACGGCGCCCACGATGCCGTCGGCGTGCACGAGCACGGCCGTGAGCCCGTGCGGGGCGACCGTGCGCTCGAGCACCGCCTCCGGGTCGAGGACGCCGCGGGCGCGACCGTGTCCCGCGCCCGCGGCCAGCCGCGTCACCTGGGTGAGATCGCGCGAGGTGGTCAGGTAGACCGGCAGGTGGTACTCGCCCGCCTGGGCGACGACGTCGGTGACCGCGCGGTCGCACCGACACGCCGGCGGAACGAGGACGAGCACGGCGGGTCGCAGGGCCTGCAGCGGCACCGGCGCCCCGCCCAGGCGGACCCGTCCGGACGGGAGGTGACCACCGACCGAGCCCGGAGGGGCCGCCGCGGCGGCGAGCGGACGGGCCGCGGGGACCTGGGTCGCGCGCTCGCCCGTCCAGTTCGCCAGGAGCAGCAGCAGGGTGCTCGCGAGGCCGGCGAGGACGACGATGCCGCCGAGGATGCGCACGGCGGTCGGGTCACTCCCGACGTCGCCGGTCAACCTCCCCCACCGGGCACGCCGGCGCGCCGCCCGCTGCTCGCGCAGCCAGGCCACTCGGTCGCGCTCGAGGTCGCGCGCGTCGTCCGGGATCACCACCGGGAACGGGAGCGGCTCCACGCGACCGTCCCCGTCGGGGCGGTCCTCGTCCGGTGGCCAGGCAGAACTCATGGCGGCCTCCCGGCTCGGGAGCAACCCGCTCCCCGCCTCGTCATCCGCCCAGTATCCGTCGCCGCCCCCTCGCCGTCAGGAGCCCGGGGCCTGCCTTCGCGCCGCCCTCCCTGTCAACCCCTGGCCGGGGCACCATCCGCTGGCTTGTGCCTCTGACCTGCACAGATGCGGCGCGGGAGGTTCCCGGCGCAAGGAGCGCGTGCTATCGTGGGCGCAGCGGAAGGGGAACTTGCACATGACGTTTCAGGTCGGCGAGACGGTCGTCTACCCGCATCACGGGGCTGCCCTCATCGAGGCGATCGAGACCCGTGTCATCAAGGGCGAGGAGAAGATCTACCTGGTGCTCAAGGTTGCCCAAGGTGATCTGACGGTCCGCGTGCCGGCGGCGAACGCCGAGATCGTCGGGGTGCGCGACGTCGTCAACGCGGACGGTCTCGAGCGGGTCTTCGAGGTTCTGCGCGCACCGCACACCGAGGAGCCGACGAACTGGTCCCGCCGCTACAAGGCAAACCTCGAGAAGCTCGCCTCGGGTGACGTCAACAAGGTCGCCGAGGTGGTCCGGGACCTGTGGCGCCGGGACAAGGAGCGAGGGCTGTCGGCGGGCGAGAAGCGCATGCTCGCCAAGGCGCGGCAGATCCTCGTCTCCGAGCTCGCCCTCGCGGAGCGGACCAACGAGGACAAGGCCGAGACGATCCTCGACGAGGTGCTCGCCACCTGACACCGCCGGCGGCAGGCAGCAGCGCCGCGGCGATCGTTCCGGCGGCGGGTCGGGGGGAGCGGCTGGGCCCCGGTCGCCCGAAGGCCCTTCGGCTGCTCGGTGGCCTCCCGCTCCTGGTGCACGCCGTGTCCGCGCTGGAGCGGGCCCGGTTCGTGGACCTCGTCGTCGTCGCGGCACCGCCCGACGGCATGGCGGAGGTCCGCGCCCTGCTCGCGCTGCACGAGGTCCCGGCGGAGGTCGAGGTCGTCGCCGGTGGCCCGACGCGGCAGGACTCGGTGCGGGGCGCGCTGGCGGCGCTGCCGGAGGCCGTCGACGTCGTCCTCGTCCACGACGCGGCCCGTCCACTCGCGCCGAGCGAGCTGGCCGACGCGGTCGTCGCCGCCGTTCGGGCGGGGGCGGATGCGGTCGTCCCGGGGCTGCCCGTCGCCGACACCGTGAAGCGGGTCGATGCGGACGGGCTCGTGCTGGAGACGGTCGATCGCGCGTGGCTGCGGGCCGTGCAGACACCCCAGGGGTTTCGCCGCCCCGTGCTCGCGGCCGCGCACGCCGCGGCCGCGCTCGGTGAGAGCGGACCCGCGGACCCGAGACCCGCGACGGACGACGCGCAGCTCGTCGAGCGGCTGGGTCACCCCGTCACCGTGATCGCCGGGGCCGAGGAGGCGTTCAAGGTCACCCGTCCGCTCGACCTGGTGCTCGCCGAGACGGTGCTGACCCGACGCCGGCTCGCCGGTGCCCGCTGAGGTGGCCCCCGAAATGCCCGCCCCCGAGCTGCCCGCCGAGATGCCCGCAGAGCGCCCGCGCGTCGGCGTCGGGGTCGACGTGCACCCCCTCGTGGCCGGGCGGCCGCTGCGGCTGGCCGGTCTCGACTGGCCGGACAGCGACGTCGGGCTCGCCGGCCACTCCGACGGGGACGTCGCGGCGCATGCCGCGTGCGACGCGCTGCTGTCCGCGGCCGGGCTCGGTGACCTCGGAGCGCAGATCGGCACCGCCGACCCCCGGTGGGGCGGTGCCGCGGGGACCGTCCTGCTCGCCGAGGTCGCGGGACGGGTCCGGGCCGCCGGGTGGGAGATCGGCAACGTCTGCGTCCAGGTCGTCGGCGAGCGGCCGAGGCTCGGACCCCGCCGGGCGCAGGCGGAGGCGGCGCTGTCCGAGGCGGCGGGGGCACCGGTCACGGTCAGCGCGACGACCACCGACGGCCTCGGCCTGACCGGGCGCGGCGAGGGGCTCGCCGCCGTCGCCGTCGCGATGCTGGTCCCCGGGCGCCGGTAGCGTCCCACCAACACGGTCCACCCCGAGCGCGATCGGGAGGGCCGATGACGCGGACAGCCGCGGGACCGCCGCGGGAGGAGGAAGGGGACGCAGTGGCGCAGAGCCTGCCGGCCGCGGCGAAGCGGTGGCTCGACGGCCGCGAGTTCGTCACGTTGGGGACGATCGAGCCCGACGGACAGCCGCAGCTGTCGGTGGTGTGGGCCGCCCGCGACGGCGACGAGCTGCTGTTCTCGACCGTCCGCGGCCGGCGCAAGCAGCGCAACCTCGAGCGGGACCCACGTGCCAGCGCGCTCGTCTTCCCGCGCGACGACCCCTACTCCTACCTCGAGGTCCGGGGCACCGTGACGCTGACGACGGACGGCGGCCGCGAGCTCATCGACGCGCTCAGCGAGAAGTACGAGGGGGTGCGCCCCTACACCGGCGACGGCCCCGACGCGGTCCGCCTCGTGGTCCGGCTCACTCCGCAGCACGTCGTCTTCCGCGGCTGATCCTTTCCCGTCGGGCACTACCCTGGCCGGGTGAGCCTGCGCCTGTACGACACCCGGGCCCGTCGGCTGCGGGTGTTCGAGCCGCTCCGCCCCGGGCAGGCGTCGGTCTACGTGTGCGGGCCCACGGTGCAGGCCCCCCCGCACATCGGTCACGTCCGCTCCGCCGTCGTCTTCGACGTGCTGCGCCGCTGGCTGATCGCCTCCGGCTACCGGGTGACGTTCGTCCGCAACGTCACCGACATCGACGACAAGATCCTGCGCGAGGCGGCGCTCGCCGGTGAGCCGTGGTGGGCGCTCGCCGAGCGCATCGCCCGGGGGTTCGCCGCGGCGTACGACGCGCTGAACGTGCTCCCGCCGACCCTCGAGCCCCGGGCGACCGGGCACGTCCCCGCCATGATCCGGCTGATGCGGCACCTCGTCGAGCGGGGGCACGCGTACGCGGCGGGCGGCGACGTCTACTTCGCCGTGCGGACCTTCCCCGCCTACGGCTCGCTGTCGGGGCAGCGGGTGGACGCGCTCGACACGCTGGAGGAGCCGGGAGCCAAGCGCGACCCGATCGACTTCGCGCTGTGGAAGGGCGCCAAGCCCGGAGAGCCGGCGTGGGAGACCCCCTGGGGGGAGGGGCGCCCCGGCTGGCACCTCGAGTGCTCGGCGATGGCGACGGAGTACCTCGGCAGCGCCTTCGACATCCACGGCGGCGGCCTCGACCTGGTGTTCCCGCACCACGAGAACGAGATCGCGCAGTCCGAGGCGGCGGGCGACGGGTTCGCCCGCTACTGGCTGCACCACGCGCTGGTCAGGGTGGGCGCGGAGAAGATGAGCAAGTCCCTGGGGAACTCGCTGCTCGTCGGTGAGCTGCTCACCCGGGTCCGCCCGGCCGCGCTGCGCTACTACCTCGCCGCCCCACACTACCGGTCCCCGCTCGAGTGGTCCGAGCAGGGAGTCGCGGAGGCGGCTGCCGCCTACGCCCGCGTGGAGAACTTCCTGACCCGTGCCCAGGAGATCGTCGGTCAGGTGCCCGAGCCGGGCGTGGACGCCGCCGTCGTCCCGTCGGCGTTCGCCGCGGCCATGGACGACGATCTCGGCGTCCCGCAGGCGCTCGCCGTCCTACATGCGCGGGTGCGGGACGGCAACGAGGCGCTGCTGGCCGGGGACAAGGACGCCACGGCGGACGCGCTCGCCGACGTCCGCGCCATGGTCGGCGTCCTCGGGCTCGACCCCGCCGACTTCGCGCGGGCCGACGCGGGCGGCGATCTCGTCCCCGTCGTCGAGGCCCTGGTCCGCGTCGCGCTCGAGCAGCGGCAGGCGGCGCGGGCCCGGCTGGACTTCGGGGTCGCGGACGCGATCCGCGACGCGCTCTCCGCCGCCGGCATCACGGTCGAGGACACGCCGAGCGGGCCGCGCTGGGCGCTGCGGCGGGGCTGAACCGTGGCCGGTGGGGGCGGGGGAGGCGCTGCGAGCGGGGGAGGCGGGGGCGGTCGGGGGCACAAGGCCGGCTCGCACCGCAAGGGCGCGACCATCGGCTCCGGCGGCAAGAACCGGCGGGGGCTGCGCGGCAAGGGGCCGACGCCACCCGCGCAACTGCGGCCGGGGCACCCCGCCGCCCGCCGAGCCACCGCCGCGGCACCGCGCCCCCGGGCCACCCCCGCCCCTGCGCCCGTCCCCGCACGCCGTGCCCGGGGGACCCGGGACGGGTCCGAGTTCGTCGTCGGGCGCAACGCCGTCGTCGACGCGCTGCGGGCGCGGGTGCCCGCGACCGCGCTGTACGTCGCCGAACGCCAGGCGGGCGACGAGCGGGTCCGGGCGGCGGTGGACCTGGCGGCGCGCGCGATGATCCCCGTCCTGGACGCGCCCCGGTCCGAACTGGACCGGCTGGCCGGCGGCGCCGCGCACCAGGGGCTCGCCCTGGCCGTCCCGCCGTACACCTACCTGCACCCCGACGACCTGCTCGCCCGGGCGCGCGGGACCGACGCCGCGCCGCTACTCGTCGCCCTGGACGGGGTCACCGACCCGCGCAACCTCGGCGCGGTGATCCGTTCGGTCGCCGCCTTCGCCGGGCACGGCGTGCTGGTGCCCGAACGCCGGGCGGCCGGGGTGACGGCCGCGGCGTGGAAGGCGAGCGCGGGCGCGGCCGCCCAGGTGCCGGTCGCCCGCGCGACGAATCTCGTCCGCGCGCTGCGCGGCTGGCGAGACGCCGGGCTTCTCGTCGTCGGCCTGGCCGCCGCCGGCGCGCTGCCCATCGACGCCCTCGAGGCCGCGGGCGACCCGCTCGTCCTCGTCGTCGGCTCCGAGGGGCGAGGGTTGTCGCGGCTCGTCGGCGAATCGTGCGACCTCGTCGTGCGGATCCCGATGGCGGGCACGCAGGAGTCGCTCAACGCCGGCGTCGCGGCGGGCATCGCGCTCTACGAGATCGCGCGCCGCCGCACCGGATGACCGGCCCCGCCCGAACCCGTCGGCGGCTCAGACGGGCGCCACCACAGCGTGGTCCAGCGGTTGGGCTTGCGCGACGGGGCGGTACGAGTAGAACACGGTGCACCCGTCGGGCCCGACGTCGCCGATCCCGTGCTCGACGCCCGGCGGGATGTACGCGTAGGAACCCGCGCTCACCGCCCGCCCGGCGATCGTCCCCGAGCCGGAGATCACCCAGATCTGGTGGTGGGAGTGGTAGTGGACGTGGTGGGGCTCGCTCTTACCGGACGCGACCCGCATCAACCCGATCACCGCGTTGCCCGAGCGCCACAACACCTTGTGGAAGACGCCGTCGAGGTCACGCAACGGCTCCCACGGGATCGCCTCGACCTGCGCCGTGTCGAGGATCAGGAGCTTCCCGGCCTGGTCGACGGCGCGCCCCGCACCCGCCTCGCTCATCTCAGCGTCCCTCTCGTCAGCCTCGCACGTGCCAGCCTCGCAGTTGCCGCTCGCCATCATCATGGGTCCCCCGCGGGTCGCCCCGGCCGCGGGGTGGTCCGGGTCACGGCGCGGGAGCCCGCGTTTACCGCCGCCGCGACCGGTTACGTATCGCGCCGGTCGGCGCCGGGGGCGGCCCGGCGAGCGCAGCCGGGGCAGGGACACCAGGAGCGAGGAGGCGACCATGGCCGGAGTGGTCCGGGACGTCATGACCACGAACCCGGTGACCATCGAGGTGGGGGAGACGGTGCACGAGCTGGCCCGCCGGATGAAGGAGAACGACATCGGTGACGTGGTGGTCACCGACGGCGGCACCGTGACCGGCATCGTCACCGACCGCGACATCGTCGTCCGGTGCGTCGCGGAGGGTGGCGACCCCGCCGGCGGCACCGTCCGCGACATCGCCAGCGGCGACCTCGTCACGGTGCAGCCGGACACCCCCGTCGACGACGCGGTGCAGCTCATGCGTGCCCGGGCGGTGCGCCGGCTGCCCGTCGTGGAAAACGGCCGCTGCGTCGGCGTGCTGAGCGTCGGGGACCTGGCCATCGAGCGGGACACCGACTCCGCGCTGGCCGACATCAGCATCGCCCCGCCGAACCGCTGACCCCGGGCCGGACAGGGGCGGGCTGGTCAGGGCGGGCCGGACCGCTCCTCGTCTCCGCGCCGCTCCCACCGCCCGCGGACCTGTGCGCCCACCTGCTCGAAGGTCGTCGAGAGCGCGTCGCCGAGGGCTTTCGCGGCGTTCCTCGCCGTCTCCTGGAACTCCGGGTCCCGCACCGTCTCGCCCACCGCCTTGACCGCGGCGTCCAGGGCGTCGCCGAGCCGGCGCAGCGCGTCGTCGACCTCGGTGCCGCCGTGGTCCTCGCCGGTGCGCCGGTAGTGCTCCCGTAGCTGCGCCCCGAGCCGCTCGAAGCTCTGGCCGGCCCGCTCCCACGCGTCCTTGCTGTCCGCCATGACCCGATCCTCGCTCATCGCCCGGTCGGAGCCCGCGGTGACCCCACCGCATGCGGGCGACCGCGCGGGCGGGGACCCGCGGCGCCGGCGAGGGTGGCGCCGGGGGCGGGGCACCGGGATGGGTGACAATTCGCGAGTGACCCCGTCGGACGTGCCCTACCCGCCGGACGCTCCGGCTTCCCGGGCGCTGTACGAGCGGGCGCTGCGGGTCACTCCCGGCGGGGTGAACTCCCCGGTGCGTGCCTTCGGCGCCGTCGGCGGGACCCCCCGGTTCCTCGTCACCGGGCACGGCGGGTACGTCGTGGACGCCGACGGCCGCGACTACGTCGACCTGGTGTGCTCGTGGGGCCCGCTGGTGCTGGGGCACGCGCACCCGGCGGTCGTCGACGCGGTGCACCGGGCCGCGGCGCAGGGGCTCTCGTTCGGCGCGCCCACGCCGGGGGAGGTGGAGCTCGCCGAGGAGATCGTGGCACGGGTCCCCGCCGTCGCCCAGGTCCGGCTGGTCTCCAGCGGCACCGAGGCGACGATGGCGGCGGTCCGGCTCGCGCGCGCGGTGACCGGCCGGAGGAAGGTCGTGAAGTTCGCCGGGTGCTACCACGGGCACGTCGACGCGCTGCTCGCCGCGGCCGGCTCGGGTGTCACCACGTTCGGGCTGCCCGAGTCGCCGGGGGTCACCGGGGCGCAGACCGCGGACACGCTCGTCCTGCCGTACAACGACGTCGCCGCCGTCCGGGAGGTGTTCGACGCGCACCGCGACGAGATCGCCTGCGTCGTCACCGAGGCGGTCCCGGCCAACATGGGCGTCGTCCCGCCGCGGCCGGGGTTCAACGCGGCGCTGCGGGAGGCCTGCGACCGGGCCCGCGCGCTGCTCGTCCTCGACGAGGTCCTCACCGGGTTCCGCGTCTCGCGCGGCGGGTGGTACGGGGTCGAGGGCGTTCCCGGCGACCTGTTCACCTTCGGCAAGGTGATGGGCGGCGGGTTGCCCGCGGCCGCCTTCGGCGGGCGCGCGGACGTGATGGCGCACCTGGCACCCGCGGGCGCGGTGTACCAGGCGGGGACGCTGTCCGGGAACCCGGTGGCAGTCGCCGCCGGCCTCGCGACGCTGCGCGCCTGCACGCCAAGCGTCTACGAGCGGTTGGACGCGACCGCGGCGCGGGTGGCGCGGCTGGCCACCGAGGCGCTCGCCCGCGAGGGGGTCCCGCACCGGGTGAACGCCGCCGGCAACCTGTTCTCGGTGTTCTTCGTTGACGTCGACGTCGTCGACCACGAGACCGCGCGCACCACGGACACGGCGGCGTACGCCGCGTTCTTCTCCGAGATGCTCGCCCGGGGCGTGTCGCTGCCGCCGTCGGCGTACGAGGCCTGGTTCGTCTCCGCGGCGCTCGACGACGCCGCGCTGTCCCGCATCGCGGACGCGCTGCCGCACGCCGCGCGGGCGGCGGCCCGGGCCCGCTCCGGCGGAGGCGTCGGATGACCACGGTCGTCCACCTGCTCCGGCACGGGGAGGTGCACAACCCGCGCGGGGTCCTCTACGGACGGTTGCCCGGCTACGTGCTGTCCCCGGCGGGGGAGCGCATGGCCGAGGCGGTCGCCGACGCGATCGCGTGCCGGGACGTGACGCTCGTCGCCTCCTCCCCGCTGGAGCGGGCCCGGCAGACCGCGGCTCCGGTCGCCGCGCGGTTCAGGCTCGACGTGACCATCGACGAACGGCTGCTCGAGGCCGAGAACCTCTTCGAGGGGCTCACCGTCGGCGTCGGCGACGGGATCCTCGCCGCGCCCCGGCACTGGCGTCACCTGCGCAACCCCCTCCGCCCCTCGTGGGGGGAGCCCTACGGGGCGCTGGCGGCGCGGATGCTCGCCGCGGTCACCGACGCGCGGGACCGGGCGCGGGGACACGAGGCGGTGCTGGTGAGCCACCAGCTGCCGATCTGGACGGTCCGCCGGTTCCTCGAGGGGAGGCGGCTGTGGCACCGGCCGGACCGGCGGCAGTGCGGGCTGGCCAGCCTCACGTCGCTGTCCTTCGACGGCGACCGGCTGGTGTCGATCACGTACGCCGAACCCGCCGGTGCCGCGGCGGGCCGCCGCGAGGTGCCGGGCGCCTGACGGGTGGGCGAGGCCCGAGGAACAGCCGGGCGGGCGAGGCCCGAGGAACCCCGAGGAATACGGACACCCCCCGCGGCGTCGCCCGCGCCACCACCGACAATGGCGGGGTGAGACGAGCTCGCCTGCCCGCCGTGCTGCTCGCCGCGGGCCTCGCCGTGGCGGCGGGCGGCGCGACCGGCTGCACGGTCGGGTCCGGCGAGGCGCAGCCCGACGCCGGGCAGCAGCGGTTCGTCGCCGGCGACGGCTCGATCGTCGTCGTCCCCCCGGCGCGGCGCCGGCAGGCTCCCCGCGTCGCCGGGCAACTGCTGGACGGCACGGCGTACGACGCCGCGGCGGGGACCCCTCCGGCGGTGCTCGTCCTCAACTTCTGGGCGTCCTGGTGCGCGCCCTGCCGCGCGGAGGCGCCGGGGCTGGAACGCGTGTGGCGGGAGACCCGCCCGCTGGGCGTGCGGTTCGTCGGCGTCAACATCAAGGACGACCGCAGCGCCGCCCGGGTGTTCGAGCGCAGCAAGGGGATCACTTACCCGAGCCTGTACGACCAGCCCGGCGACCTGGCGACCCGGTTCCGCGGCACGCTGCCCCCCGCCGCGATTCCGAGCACGCTGGTCATCGACCGTCGGGGCCGGGTCGCCGCGCGCGGGCTGGGGGGTCTGACCGCGGACGAGCTGGCCCGGGTCGTCCGCGGCGTCGCGGGAGAGCCGGCGTGATCCCGCTCGCCGTCGGCGACGCCTTGCGGGACACGGTCCTCGACGGCTCGCTGCTGCTCGCGGTCCCCGTCGCCCTCCTCGCCGGCGTCGTCTCGTTCCTGTCACCGTGCGTGCTGCCGCTGGTGCCCGGCTACGTGTCGTACGTCACCGGGCTGTCCGGCGCCGACCTCGCCGAGCCCACCGCGCCGGCCGCGGGCCGCACGGGGCACCGCGGGCGGATCCTCGCCGGCAGCACGCTGTTCGTCCTCGGGTTCGCGGCCGTCTTCGTCAGTTACGGCGCGCTGTTCGGGGGGCTCGGCGCGCTGCTCCGGGAGCACGCCGGCGTCATCACCCGCCTGCTCGGCGCGCTCACGATCGTGTTCGGCCTCGCGTTCCTGGGCCGCGTCCCCGGGATCGCCCAACGCGACCTGCGCGTCCACCGCCTCCCGCGCGCCGGCATTGCCGGCGCGCCGGTGCTGGGCGTGCTGTTCGGGCTGGGCTGGACGCCGTGCATCGGCCCGACCCTCGGCGCGGTGCAGGCGCTCGCCTACGACTCGGCCAGCGCCGGGCGCGGCGCGCTGCTCACGCTCGTCTACAGCCTCGGGGTCGGGCTGCCGTTCGTGCTCGCCGGGCTCGCGTTCCGGCGTGCGCTGGGCGCCTCCGCGCTCGTGCGCCGCCACCACGCGCTCGTGCTGCGGACCGGCGGCGGGCTGCTCGTCCTGCTCGGCGTGCTGCTCGTGACCGGCGTGTGGGACGCGCTGACCATCCGGCTGCAGGGCGTGGTCGGCAGTTTCACCGTGCCCCTCTGATGGCCCCCTCTGATGGCCCCCTCTGAGGGCCCGGCCGAGGGCTCGCTGATGGCCGTTCTCACGCTCGAGGCCCCACCCGAGCCGCCGCGCCCCCCGGCCCGGCCCTCGCCGCTGGCACTGGCCCGCTACGCGTGGCACCAGCTGACGAGCATGCGCACCGCGCTGCTGCTGCTGTTCCTGCTGGCGCTCGCCGCGGTCCCGGGCTCGCTGCTCCCGCAGCGCGGCGTGAACCCGCTGCAGGTCGGCGAGTTCTTCCGCCGCCACCCGACGCTGGCGCCGCTGCTCGACCGGTTCTCGCTGTTCGACGTGTTCGCCGCGCCGTGGTTCGCCGCGATCTACCTGCTGCTCGTCGTCTCGCTCGCCGGCTGCGCGCTCCCGCGCACGGTCCAGCACGTCACCACCCTGCGCGCCCGCCCGCCCGCGCCGCCGCGGAACCTCAGCCGGTTGCCCGCGTACGAGCGCTGGGAGACCGACGCGGAGCCGGCCGCGGTGCTGGCCGCGGCGCGCCGTGTGCTGCGCGGGTGGCGGGTCGACGGGCACCCGTCGTCGGCGCGCACGCCCCCGGCGCTCGCCGCCGAGCGCGGGCACCTGCGCACGACCGGCAACCTGCTGTTCCACCTGGCGCTGCTCGTGCTGCTCGCCGGCGTCGCGATCGGCGGGCTGTTCGGGTACCGCGGCACCGTGCTGGTCAAGGAGGGCGAGGGGTTCGCCAACGCGCTCAGCCAGTACGACAACTTCCGGCCCGGCCGGGTCTTCCGGCCGACGGCGCTGACGCCGTTCGCCTTCGTCCTCGACGACTTCCGCGCGACCTACCAGGAGGCGGGGCCGACCCGCGGCGCGCCCCGGACGTTCGACGCGCGGGTGCGGTACCGGGACGCCCCCGACGGGCCGCTGCGGCCCTACGACATCCGGGTCAACCACCCGCTGCGCATCGGCGCCGCGAAGGTCTACCTCATCGGCCACGGCTACGCGCCGCGGGTCCGGGTCACCGACGGCCGCGGCGCCGTGGTGTTCGACGCGGCCGTGCCGTTTCTGCCCCAGGACGCGAACTTCACGTCGAACGGCGTGGTCAAGGTGCCCGACGCGCGACCGGAGCAGCTCGGGTTCTCCGGGTTCTTCACGCCCACGACCGTGCCCAGTCCGCGCGGGCTGACCTCGGCGTTCCCCGCCGCGCGCAACCCGGCCCTGGTGCTGCTCGCGTGGTCCGGCGACCTCGGGCTGGACTCCGGGATTCCCCAGTCGGTCTACACCCTCGACACGGACAAGCTGACGCGGCGGGCCACCCGGGCGCTCGGCGTCGGGGACCGGTGGCAGCTGCCGGACGGGCTCGGCACCGTGACGTTCACGGGCCACACCGAGTGGGCGACGTTCCAGGTCACCTACGACCCGGGCAAGCGGCTGGCGCTCGTCGCCGCCCTCCTCGTGGTCGCCGGCCTGCTGCTGTCGCTGTCCGTGCGCCGCCGCCGGGTGTGGGTCCGCGCCGACCGCACGGAGGGGGGGCGTACCGTGGTCGAGATCGCCGGCGTCGCGCGCACCGGTGGCGTGGGCGTCGGGCTCGAGGTCCGCGACCTGGCGAGGCGGATCCGCGCGGCGACCTCGTCACGCGCGCACCCGGAAGGGGAGTGAAACGTGCCGGTCGACCCGGGTCTGTCGACGTGGAGCGACACGCTGCTGTTCGCCGCGGTCGTCGCCTACGCCCTCGCCATGGTGGCTCACGCCGCGGAGCTGGCCTTCGCCGGTCGCGCCCCGGTCCGCCGGGCGCCTCGCGTCGCGTCGGCCGTGCTCGCCGGAGCGGGCGGGCCGCCCGTCGTCGCGACGGTCCCGGCGTCGCCGGCCCCCGAGCGCCGCGGGACCGTCGTCGGGCGGCTCGCGATCGCCCTCACCGCGCTGGGCTGGGCGGCGCACCTCGCCTCCGCGGTGACCCGCGGTCTGGCCGCCGGCCGGGTCCCCTGGGGCAACATGTACGAGTTCTCGTCGATGGTCGCGCTGCTCGCCGTCACGGCGTACCTCGTGCTCGCCGCTCGCCGCGCGGCGGGCGGGCTCGGCGTGTTCGTGCTGCTGCCCGTCGTGCTGCTGCTCGGGCTGGCCGGCACGGTCCTCTACGTCCCCGCCGGCCCGCTCGTCCCGGCCCTGGACTCCTACTGGATCAAGATCCATGTCGCGGCCGCCATCGTGGCCGCCGGAACCTTCACGGTGGCCGCGGTCGCGACCGTGCTCTACCTCGTGCGCGCCGGGTACGACACCGGTCGCGCCCGCGGCGCGTCGGCGGCCACGGCCCGCGGCCTCGGCCGGCTGTTGCCGACCGCGGAGGCGCTGGACTGCACTGCGTACCGCACCATCGCCTTCGCGTTCCCGGTGTGGACGTTCGCGATCATCGCGGGGGCGATCTGGGCGGAGGCCGCCTGGGGCCGCTACTGGGGGTGGGACCCGAAGGAGACCTGGTCCTTCGTCTCGTGGGTCGTCTACGCGGGCTACCTGCACGCCCGCACCACCGCCGGCTGGCGGGGCGGACGCGCGGCACTCGTCGCGCTCGTCGGCTTCGCCGCCCTGGTCTTCAACTTCTTCGGGGTCAACCTGTGGATCACCGGCCTGCACTCGTACGCCGGGCTGTGACGGGGCTGTGACCTAGCTCGGCGACCGCACCGGCGCCAGGAGATCAGGCATCGGCGCCGGGGGATGCCGGGGGATGCCGGGGGATACTGACCAGCCGTGGCCCACGACGACCTGCGCGACTTCCTGGCCCGGCTGGAGAAGGACGGCGAGTTGCGCCGCGTGCGGGCGCCGGTCGACCCGCACCTCGAGGTCACCGAGATCGTCACTCGGGTGGTCCGCGCCGGAGGTCCGGCCCTGCTGTTCGAGCAGGTCCGCGGGTCCGCGATGCCGCTAGCCATCAACGTGTTCGGCACCGAGCGGCGGATGGCCCGGGCGCTCGGGGTCGAGCGACTCGACGAGATCGCCGCTCGGATCGCGGTGCTGCTGCGCCCCGAGGTCCCCACCGGGTTCGGCGGGGTGCGCGAGGCGCTGGGCACGCTCGCGTCGCTGCGGTCGGTGCCCCCGAGACACGTGCGCACCGCGGCGTGCCAGGAGGTGGTCCGGCACGGCGACGCGGTGGACCTCGACCTGCTGCCCGGCATCCAGTCCTGGCCGGGCGACGGCGGCGTGTTCCTCAACCTCGGGCTCACGCACACCCGGCATCCCGAGACCGGGCGGCGCAACCTCGGGATGTACCGGCTGCAGCGCCACGACCGGCGCACGGTCGGGCTGCACTGGCAGATCCACAAGGACTCGAACGCGCACCACGCGGTCGCCGAGCGGCGGGGGGAGCGGCTCCCGGTCGCGATCGCGTTCGGCTGCGACCCCGCGGTGACGTACGCCGCGAGCGCCCCGCTGCCGCCGGAGATCGACGAGTACCTGTTCGCCGGGTTCCTGCGCCGGGAACGGGTCGAGCTGGTCGACTGCCTGACCGTGCCGCTGCGGGTGCCGGCGAACGCGGAGGTCGTGCTCGAGGGGTGGCTGGAGCCGGGACGGCGCCGGCCCGAGGGCCCCTTCGGCGACCACACCGGCTTCTACACCCCCGTCGAGCCGTTCCCGGCGCTGACCGTGGACTGCATGACCACCCGGCGCGACCCGCTGTTCCAGACGATCGTCGTCGGCCGCCCGCCGCAGGAAGACGGCCCGATCGGCAAGGCCACCGAGCGCATCTTCCTGCCGCTGATCCGGCTTACCGTGCCGGAGATCGTGGACTACGACCTGCCCGTCGCCGGCGGCTTCCACAACTGCTGCATCGTGTCCATCGACAAGCGCTACCCCAAGCAGGCGCAGAAGGTGATGCACGCGATCTGGGGGGCCGGGCTGCTCTCGCTGACCAAGCTCATCGTGGTGGTGGACGCGGACTGCGACGTCCACGACTACGCCGAGGTGGCCTGGCGGGCGTTCGGCAACGTCGACTACGCGCACGACGTGCTGGCCACCGTCGGCCCGGTCGACCACCTCGACCACGCCGCCTACTCCCAGTTCTGGGGCGGCAAGCTCGGCATCGACGCCACCCGCAAGCTGCCCGAGGAGGGCTACCACCGCGGATGGCCACCGGTGATCGTGCAGGACCCGGGCGTGGTGGCGCGGGTCGGCGCCCGGTGGCGGGAGTACGGCCTGTGAGTGCGCTGACCGGACCCGCCGCCGCGCCCCAAGGGCCCGTCCGCGCGTTCCTGCGCCTCGTGATGATCGAGCACTCGGTCTTCGCGCTGCCGTTCGCCTACGTCGCCGCGTTGACCGCGATGGCTCCGGACGTGCGCTGGGGGGACCTGGCCCTCGTCACCGTCGCCATGGTGGCGGCGCGAACCTTCGCGATGGGCGCCAACCGGATCATCGACCGGGAGATCGATGCGCGCAACCCGCGGACCGCCTCGCGGGAGCTCGTCACCGGTGCGGTGAGCCTGCGCACCGCGGTCGCGGGCGCGCTCGTCGCGCTCGCCCTCTTCCTCGCCGCCGCCGCCGCCCTCAACCCGCTCGCGTTCGCCCTCGCCCCGCTCGCCGTCGTGCCGCTGGTCGCCTACCCCTACGCGAAGCGGGTCACGTGGGCCCCGCACGCCGTGCTCGCGCTGTCCCAGGCCGTCGCGCCGATCGGCGCGTGGATCGCGGTGACCGGGCGGTGGTCCTGGACCGCGGTCGTCCTCGGGCTCGCCGTCGGGATCTGGATCGGCGGGTTCGACATCATCTACGCGCTGCAGGACTACGAGGTCGACCGGGTGATCGGCGTGCGCTCGCTCCCCGTCCGGTTCGGGCCGGTGGTGGCGCTGCGGGTCGCTCGCGTGGCGCACGCGCTGACCGTCGCCCTGCTCGTCTGGTTCGGGGCGCTCACCGGCGCCGGCGCGTGGTGGTACGCCGGGGTCGCGGCGAGCGCGGCCGCGTTGGCGTACGAGCAGTCCCTGGTCCGGCCGGACGACCTGCGCAAGGTGAACCGCGCCTTCTTCACCGTCAACGGGTTCGTGGGCATCGGCCTGTTCGCGTTCGCGCTCGCCGACCTGATCGCCCGGGGCCTGCACGCGTGACCCGCCGGCCCTGGCTCGTCGGGGTTTCCGGGGCCTCCGGCACGCCGTACGCCGCCGCGGTGCTGCGCGGGCTGCTCGACGCCGGCGACCCGGTGGACCTGGTGGTGAGCCGCGCCGCCCGATTGACGCTGCTCGACGAGACGGGCCAGGCGTTCCGGGACGCGCACTGGCGGGCCGACCTAACGGCGTGGCTCGGTCGCGACCTCGGGCTCGCCGACGTCGCGTACTGGCCCGCCGCCGACCTCGCGGCCGGGCCGTCCAGCGGGTCCTACCCGGCGCGCGGGATGGTCGTGGTGCCGGCGTCGACCGCCGCGGTCGCCGGCATCGCGCTCGGCCTGTCGAAGGACCTGCTCCAGCGCGCCGCGGACGTCACGCTCAAGGAACGGCGACCGCTCGTCGTCGTGCCCCGCGAGACCCCGCTGACCGGCGCGACCCTGCGCCACCTGGTGGCGCTGGACGCCGCGGGTGCGGTCGTCCTGCCCGCCAGCCCGGCGTTCTACGGCGCGCCCCGGTCGGTCCAGCAGCTCGTCGACTTCGTGGCCGGCAAGGTGCTCGACGTGCTCGGCGTGGAGCACGACCTGCTGCGTCGCTGGCACGGGGTGCTGGGGGCGGCGCGCGACGGGACCGAAGGCGGGCCCTCCCACTAGTGGTCGCCGCCCGAATTACGTCGGTGTAAGTTCTTCCCCTGTCTCGGCGAGGGGAAGCGCCGAGCCTCCCGGCTGTGCCTGCTGTCGGAGGCTGCGATGTCTCGTCGGTCGCCCTATGTCGTGGTGTTGTCCAGTG
>DATGDX010000128.1:0-2491 GCA_035310665.1 Mycobacteriales bacterium
GCCGCCGCGATCGCCGAGGTGGCTCGGTCGCAGGGCATGCTGACACTGCGGGAGGACGGGATGGCGAAGGTGGCGGCGGGGGTGACGTCGCTCGACGAGATCCTCCGCGTGGTGGTCTGAGTTCCGCGCGGGTCGGCGGGCCAGGGCGAGCAGCGCTCGTGGTCCTGTCCACGTATCCCGGGGAATTTTTTCGGGCACCGTCGGCGTGTCACAGAAACTGTGGGACCAGCCAGCGGGGCCGCGCCAGCTCAGGCCACGGAGAGACCGTCCGCAGCCCCGCGACGCGGGCCGCCGCCAGCAGTCGTTCGTCGTACGCGACGACGTCGACCTCGACTCTCAACTCGAGCGCCGACGCGATGTGCAGTGCGTCTAGCGAACGCAGTTCGGTCGGAGGGAGACGGGCAGCCCGGTCGAGCACCGGACGGTCCAGTCGCAGCAGGTCGACCGTGTCCAGGACCATCGCCGCGCGAACCGCTCCGTCGTCGCCGGCGGAGCGGACCGCGGCTCGGGTCACCTCCACGATGGCCAGTTCGCTGCTCACGACTGCGGCGTAGCCGGACAGTGCGGCCCGCAGCGACGCGCTCTCAGGCTCGGCGACCGCGAGCTTGACCAATGCCGACGAGTCCGCGTAAGCGATCGCCGCTGCGGCCGGGTTCACCGATCGCCGGCTCGTTGCTCGGCCAGCGCGTTGGTGGCCGAGATCGTCCGTGCGGACACGGGTGCCGCCAGGTCCTCGAGCGCGGCAGACGCGCGCCGCAGCCGACCGGCTGCGGCGAGGGCTGCGAGCGGGGAACTGTCCGGAAGCGGGGCGAGCACGGCGACCGGACGCCCGTGCTCGGTGACCTCGAGGGTCTCGCCGCGAGCTACCCGCCGCAAGTAGACGCTAAGGTTCTGCCGCAGCTCACGCACACCCACCCGCTCCACGACGCACATTGTCGCACAAATGCGGGTGTCAAGCGGGCGAGCCGGGGGCGCGCTGGTCGCGTGCTCTGCTCGCCGCCGCGGTCCCGGGGATTCGGGCACCGTGGGCGTGTCACAGAAGCCGTGGGACCAGCCCGTCGGGGAGGCGCCCGATCCGCTCAACCAGCCGCCGCCCCGGCCGATCCTCCCGACGACCCGTGTCCGCGGGTGCCACGACGAGCAAGAAACCGGGTGTGGTGGACAGCAAGGGTTTCGACGGATTCTTCGCGCCGGCACCGGCGAACGTTCCCACCGCGGCCCCGCCGGTCGCCCCGCCGGTCACACCCGCCGTTGCGCCGCCGGTGGTCGCCCCGGTCATTCCGCGGGACGAACCCGCGTTCATCGCGGCCGCCCCTCCCGAGCCGCCGATCGTAGATGCCGGCCTGGGCGAGGCGTCGTCGTCGCCCAGCGCGGTGCGCGCGGTGCAGGACAGCGTCCGACAGGGGGAGAGCCTGTCCAAGCCGTTGACACACCACCCCGTGTTCCCGCCGATGGTGGTGCAGATGATGTCGGTCGGGGAGGACACGGGTGCGCTTGACAGCATGCTCTTGAAGATCTCCGATTTCTACGACGACGAGGTCGAACGGACGACCGAGTCGCTGACCGCGCTCATCGAGCCACTGATGATTGCCTTTCTCGGCGGCCTCGTCGGCAGCATGATCATCGCGCTGTACATGCCCATCTTCAAGGTGTTCACGCTCATCGAGTAGGTGGCGGCGGGCGAACACCCGATCAGTCGTGGTGGTCGGGTTCGTGCTCGCGGTGCCCCGCGGGTTCCAGCTGGAACGTGCAGTGCTCCACGTCGAAGTGGTCGGCCAGGCATGCGCCGAGCTGGTCGAGAACGGGCCCGCCTCCGGCGTCGGCAAGCGAGGCGCCCTCGACCACGACGTGCACGGACAGCACGGGCACCCCGCTGGTGATGGTCCACGCGTGCAGGTCGTGGACGTCGAGGACCCCTGGAACCGCCATCATGTGGTCGCGCACCTCCGCGAGGTCGACACCCTTCGGGGTCGCTTCGAGGAGTACGTCGGTGGCGTCGCGCAGGAGCCGCCAGGTGCGCGGCAGGATCAGCAGCGCGATCAGCGCGGAGGCGACGGCGTCGGCACGGAGGAATCCGGTGAACCGGATGACGAGCGCGGCGACGACCACCGCGGCCGAGCCCAATAGGTCGCCGAGCACTTCGAGGTAGGCGCCGCGCAGGTTGAGGCTCTCCGTCGAGCCAGGCCGCAGGAGCAGCAGCGACGCGGTGTTGGCCGCGAGCCCGACGAGCGCGACGAGAAGCATCAGCCCGTGCGCGATCTCGGGCGGCTCGACGAGACGGCGGACGGCTTCGACGAGGACGTAGACGGCGACGGCGATCAGAAGGACCGCGTTGAGCACCGCGGCGAGGATCTCCGCGCGCAGGTACCCGAACGTCCGCTCCGGGGTGGCCGGGCGCCCCGCGAACACGGCGGCCAGGAGCGCGAGGCCCAGCCCGGCCGCGTCGGTGAGCATGTGCCCGGCGTCCGCGAGCAGCGCCAGCGACGACGAC
>DATGDX010000129.1:0-1932 GCA_035310665.1 Mycobacteriales bacterium
CTTCACCCCCGGGATGGTGGTGAACTCGTGCAGGACGCCCTCGACGCGGATGCTCGTGACGGCGGCACCGGGGATCGACGACAGCAGCGTGCGGCGCAGCGAGTTGCCGAGGGTGTAGCCGAAGCCGGGCTCGAGCGGCTCTATCACGAACCGGGAGCGGACGTCGGTGACCGGTTCCTCGGCGAGGGTGGGGCGCTGGGCGATGAGCATGATTTCCTCCGAGATCTCGGGCGCCCGCCATATGGCGCCGCGAAGAGCGAGGGGATGAACGGGGGAACGCGGCCGGGCCGCCTACTTCGAGTAGAGCTCCACGATCAGCTGCTCCTGGACGGGAGTGTCGATTTGCTGGCGGGCCGGGAGGGCGTGGACGAGGATGCGCATCCGGTTCGGCAGCACCTCGAGCCACCCCGGGACCGGGCGGCTGCCGGCCTCCGCGCGCGCGACGACGAACGGGGTGAGCTCGACCGACGACGAGCGCACCTCGACGATGTCGTTCTCGGACACGAGGTACGACGGGATGTCCACCTTCCTGCCGTTGACGAGCAGGTGGCCGTGGCGCACGAGCTGACGCGCCATGTCCCGCGACTTCGCGAACCCGGCGCGGTAGACCACGTTGTCGAGCCGGCGCTCGAGCAGCTGCAGGAGGTTGTCCCCGGTCTTGCCGCCGCGCCGGTTGGCCTCCTCGTAGTAGCGCCGGAACTGCTTGTCGAGGACGCCGTAGATGCGCGCGCACTTCTGCTTCTCGCGCTTCTGCAGCAGGTACTCGCTGTCCTTCGTGCGACCGCGGCCGTGCTCACCCGGGGGGTACGGCCGGATCTCGATCGGGCACTTCGGGGTCTCGCACTTGCTGCCCTTGAGGAACAGCTTCATCTTCTCGCGGCGGCAGCGCTTGCAGTCCGGGCCGGTGTAGCGGGCCATCGATCTCGTCGTCTCCTGGGTCGGTCGGGATCACACCCGGCGGCGCTTGGGGGGCCGGCAGCCGTTGTGCGGGGTCGGGGTGACGTCCTGGATCGCGCCGACCTCCAGCCCCGCTGCCTGCAGCGAGCGGATCGCGGTCTCGCGGCCCGAGCCCGGGCCCTTGACGAACACATCGACCTTGCGCATCCCGTGCTCCTGCGCCCGGCGCGCCGCCGCCTCGGCCGCCAGCTGCGCGGCGAACGGCGTCGACTTCCGCGAGCCCTTGAAGCCGACGTGCCCCGCGCTCGCCCACGAGATCACGTTGCCGAGCGGGTCGGTGATCGAGACGATCGTGTTGTTGAACGTGCTCTTGATGTGCGCGTGCCCGTGGGCGACGTTCTTCTTCTCCTTGCGGCGCACCTTCTTGGCACCCGCGGCACGGGTCTTCGGGGGCATCCCCTGGGTCTCCTCGCGAGGTCGGAGCGGCTGTTCGCGCGGGTCCGCGCGCCGGCCGCCGGCGGCTACTTCTTGCCGGGCTTCTTCTTGCCGGCGACGGTCTTGCGCGGTCCCTTGCGGGTGCGCGCGTTCGTGTGCGTGCGCTGCCCATGGACGGGAAGCCCGCGGCGGTGCCGCAGCCCCTGGTAGCAGCCGATTTCTATCTTGCGCCGGATGTCGCTGGCGACCTCGCGGCGCAGGTCACCCTCGACCCGGTAGTTCGCCTCGATCCAGTCGCGCAGCCGGATCAGGTCGTCGTCCGTCAGGTCACGCACGCGGACGTCCGGGCTGACGCCGGTCGCGGCGAGCGTCTCGAGCGCCCGGGTGCGCCCGATGCCGTAGACGTAGGTGAGCGCGACCTCCAGCCGCTTCTCACGCGGGAGGTCGACGCCGACGAGTCGTGCCATGGCGGCTGGGGCTCCTGTCCTGGTCGAGGGTCCGATGCGGGCGCCGGGCTCAGCCCTGCCGTTGCTTGTGGCGCAGGTTGTCGCAGATCACCATGACCCGCCCGTGCCGGCGGATCACCTTGCACTTGTCGCA
>DATGDX010000130.1:0-5952 GCA_035310665.1 Mycobacteriales bacterium
CGAGGGCCGCGGCTACGTGCTGCGCCGGATGCTGCGCCGCGCGATCCGCACCCTGCGCCTGCTCGGCGCGACCGACCCCGTGCTCGTCGAGCTCGTCGCGGCCAGCATCGACGCGATGGCGCCGCAGTACCCGGAGCTGGACCGCGACCGCGAGCGGATCGAGGCGATCGGCAGCGCGGAGGAGGAGGCGTTCCTGTCGACGCTGCGGGTCGGCACCGTGATGTTCGACACGGCGGTGACGGAGACCCGAGCTACGGGGCGCTCGACACTGTCCGGGGAGCAGGCGTTCACGCTGCACGACACCTACGGGTTCCCGATCGACCTCACCCTCGAAATGGCCGCCGAGCAGGGGCTGCACGTCGACGAGGAGGGGTTCAGCCGGCTCATGGCCGAGCAGCGCGCCCGGGCGAAGGCGGACGCCGCGGCCCGCAAGGCCGGCCAGGGCGGGGACACGTCCGCCTACCGCGGAGTGCTCGACACCGCGGGCCGCTCGACATTCACCGGGTACGACGAGGTGGCCGGCGAGGCGCAGGTGCGCGCGCTGCTCGTCGCCGGGACCCTCGCGCCCGCCGCCGCCGAGGGTGACACGGTCGAGGTGGTCCTCGACCGCACGCCGTTCTACGCGGAGTCGGGTGGGCAGCTCGCCGACCAGGGCCGGATCCGGGTGGCGAGCGGCGCCGAGCTCGAAGTGCTCGACGTACAGTCGCCGCTGCCCGGGCTCATCGTGCACCGCGCCCGCGTGCTGCACGGGGAGGTGGCCGTAGGCACGCCCGCGTTCGCCGCGGTCGACGTGGAGCGGCGGCGCGCCATTTCGCGGGCGCACACCGCCACCCACCTGGTGCACACCGCGGTCCGCCGCGCGCTCGGCGAGTCGGCGAGCCAGGCCGGCTCGGAGAACGCGCCGGGCCGGTTCCGGTTCGACTTCCACGCGCCGCACGCGGTGTCGCCCAGCGCGCTGTCCGACGTGGAGGCCGAGGTCAACGAGATTCTCATCCGCGACTACGAGGTCCGGGCGTTTCTGACCAGCCTCGAGGACGCGCGGCGGATCGGCGCGATCGCGCTGTTCGGGGAGAAGTACGGCGACGAGGTGCGGGTGGTCGAGGTCGGCGACTACGCCCGGGAGCTGTGCGGCGGCACGCACGCCACCCGCTCCGCGCAGCTGGGCCTGGTCAAGCTGCTCGGCGAGGCGTCGATCGGGTCTGGTGTCCGGCGCGTCGAGGCCCTGGTCGCCACCGACGCCTACCGCTACCTCGCGCGCGAGCACACGCTCGTCGCCCAGCTCACCGAGCAGCTCAAGGCGCGCCCCGAGGAGCTGCCGGACCGGGTCGCGGGGATCGTCTCGCGGCTGCGCGAGGCCGAGCGGGAGATCGAGCGGTTGCGCGCGCAGCAGGTGCTCCGGGCCGCCGGGGCCCTCGCCGCGGCGCCGACCGACGTGTTCGGCGTCGGGGTCGTCACGCACGAGGCGCCACGCGACACGACCGCGGACGACGTTCGCCGGCTCGCCCTGGACATCCGGGGGCGGATCCCCCCCGACCGACCGGCCGTCGTCGCGGTCGCCGCGGTCACGAACGGCCGGCCGGTTCTCGTCGTGGCGGTGAACGACACGGGGCGCACGTGGGGGCTCAGCGCCGCCGACCTGGTCCGCGCGGTCGCCCCGACCCTCGGTGGTGGGGGCGGGGGCAAGGACGGCGTCGCGCAGGGCGGTGGCAGCCGAGCGGAGGCGCTCGGCGAGGCGCTGCGGCAGCTCGAGCACCTCGTCGGTCGCCGGGTCACCGGCGGGTGACCGTGCGGCCCGGTGTCCGGCTCGGGATCGACGTCGGCAGCGTCCGGATCGGGGTCGCGGTGAGCGACCCGTCGGGGCTGCTGGCCACCCCCGTCCGAACCCTGTCCCGCGCGGGCACCGACCTTGACGAGATCGCCGCGCTGGCGATCGAGCACGCCGCGGTGGAGGTGGTGGTCGGCCTGCCCGTGTCCCTGTCCGGGCACGAGGGCCCGGCGGCGCGCGGCGCGCGAGCGTACGCCGGGGATCTCGCTGCGCGGCTGGCGCCGGTGCCCGTCCGGCTCGTCGACGAGCGGCTGACGACCGTGGGCGCGCAGCGGGTGCTGCGCGAGCGCGGCGTTCCCGGCCGCGCCCGGCGCGCCGTCGTCGACCAGCTCGCCGCGGTCGAGATCCTGCAGGCGGCGCTGGACGCGGAGCGAGGATCGGGTCGCGCGCCGGGGGAGGCGGTGGCGGGGGAGCGGCCGCGGTGAACCGGCACGCGCGCGCGCTCGCCGTGCTGGTCGCCGCCGGGCTCGGGCTCATGCTCGTCGCGGGGGTCGCCGTCGCCGCCATCCACTACGTCGGCTCGGCGGTCTCCGGCCCGCCCGCGGACTATCCGGGGCCGGGTGCGGGGTCGGTCACGGTGCAGGTCCGAGAGGGGGACACGGTTGCCCGTGTCGGGCGCCGACTGGTGCTCGCCGGGGTGGTCCGCAGCCCGGAGGCGTTCGTCGCGGCGGCCACTGGCGAGGAACGGGCGACCTCGGTGCAGCCGGGCTTCTACGCGCTGCGGCGGCGGATGCGGGCAGCCGACGCGCTTGCCGCGCTGCTCGACCCGCGGTCCCGGCTGCAGGGGAGGGTGGTCGTGCCGGAGGGATACACGCTCAGGCAGGTCGTGCAGGCGGTGGCCGACTCGACGGAGATCTCGCGGGCGTCGCTCGACGCGGCGGTCCGCCGCCCCGCGCTGCTCGGGCTGCCGGCTTACGCCCGGGGCCGGGTCGAGGGGTTCCTGTTCCCCGCGACGTACGACGTCGAGCCCGACGACACCGCGGTCACCGTGCTGCGCGCCATGACAGCCCGCTTCCAGCAGGCCGCGGGCGAAGTCGACCTGGTCAACGCCTCCCGCGCCGGGCACATCAGCCCGCTGGAGGCCGTCATCGTCGCGTCCCTCGTCGAGCGCGAGACGCGGATCGACGTCGAACGGCCGAAGGTCGCCCGAGTGATCTACAACCGGCTCGACGAGAAGATGCTGTTGCAGATCGACGCGACGATCCAGTACGCGCTCGGCAAGCCCAAGGCGCGGCTGTTGACGAAGGACCTGTCGATCGACTCGCCGTACAACACCTACCGGCACCCCGGGCTGCCGCCGGGGCCGATCGCCAACCCCGGGCTCGCGTCGTTGCGGGCCGCGCTGCACCCCGCCGCCGGCGACTGGCTCTACTACGTCGTCACCGACCCCGAGGAGGGGCGGCACGGGTTCACCGCGTCGTACGACGAGTTCCTCCGGCTGAAGGCGGAAGGCGAGGCGGCGCGGCGGTGACGGGGCGGCGCCGCGCGGCGGTGCTCGGCAAACCCATCGCGCACTCACTGTCGCCGGTGCTGCACCGCGCGGCCTATGCCGCGCTCGGGCTGGACTGGGACTACGCCCTGGTCGAGTGCGACGAGGCGGGGCTGCCCGCGTTCCTCGCCGGTCTCGGGGACGAGTGGGCCGGGCTGTCGCTCACGATGCCGTTGAAGAAGGCGGTCCTTCCGCTGCTCGACGAGGTGTCCCCGCTCGCCCGGCAGGTCGGCGCCGCAAACACCGTGCTGTTCCCGGACGGCGCCCGTCACGGGGCCCGCCGCGGGGACAACACGGACGTGCCCGGAATGGTGGCCGCGTTGCGGGACCGCGGCGTGCACAGCGTGCACCGGGCCCTGGTGCTCGGCGCCGGCGCCACCGCCGCGTCCGCGCTGGCCGCTCTGCGGGAGGTGGGGGAGTACGAACCGCGGGTCGCGGTCCGGGATCCGGCGCGCGCCCGCGACCTGCTCGCCGCCGCCGAGCGGCTCGGCGTCCGCCCGCACCTCGTCCCGTGGCACACCGCGGACCCGCGCGACGCCGACCTGGTCCTGGCCACCACCCCCGCCGGGGTCGCCGACGCTCTCGCCGACGCGCCCTGGCCCCCGGGCACCGCCCTGTTCGACGTCGTCTACGCGCCGTGGCCGACGCGCGCGGCGAGCGCCGCGTCTTCCGCCAGCGCGGTGGTCGTCGGCGGTCTCGACCTGCTCGTCCAGCAGGCGGCGCTGCAGGTGACCCTGATGACCGGCCGTCCCGCGCCGCTCGCCGCGATGCGGGCGGCCGGCGAGCGGGCCGTCGCCGGGGCCGGCTGAGAACCGGGCGGTCGGACGCCGCTCGCGGGACGGGTGGCCGGTCAATCGGGGGGGCGGTCAATCGGGGGACAGGGCCGCCGATAGTGCGAGTGTTCCCTGTCCGCTCTGGCGGGGATGCCCTGCGCGCGTTCGGGAGGTGCGGCGTGAAGCAACTGGCGGTCGTGCTCCTCGAGCGCGGGCTGGTGACCCCGCGGCAGCTCGAGGAGGCGGCGGAGGAGCACCCCCGAGGGGGACGTGGGCTGGGGCGCGTCCTCGTGGAGCAGGGCGTGCTGAGCGAGGCGCAGTTCGTCGCGGCGCTCGCCGCGCAGATCGGGCTGCGGTTCGTCGATCTCGCCGACTTCCCGATCGACGCGGCCGCCGTGGCCAGCGTGTCGGACGCGGTGTGCCGACGGTACGCCGCGCTGCCGATCGGCTACGAGGACGGCAAGCTGCTGCTGGCCATGGCCGACCCCGCGGACGTCTTCGCGGTCGACGACGTGCGGTCGATCACCGGTCATGACGTGAAACCCGTCGTCGTCACCCGCACCGACGTCCTCGCCGCGATCGACCGCTACCACCGCGCGGACGGTGACCTCGACGACCTGACCATGGCCTTGGACACGGCCGCGGAGGAGGACGACCTCTCGAACGTCCGCGAGGTCGTCGACGACGCGCCGATCGTCAAGTTCGTGAACCTGCTCATCGCGCAGGCGATCCAGGACCGCGCGTCGGACATCCACATCGAGCCGGGAGAGCGGGAGCTGCGGGTCCGGTTCCGCATCGACGGCGTCCTGCACGAGGTGATGCGCTCCCCGAAGGCGATCCAGTCGGGGGTCATCAGCCGCCTGAAAATCATGGCGGATATCAACATCGCCGAGCGGCGGGTGCCGCAGGACGGGCGGCTGTCGGTGACGACGAGCGGCCGGAAGGTCGACCTGCGGGTCGCGACGCTGCCCACCGTGTGGGGCGAGAAGGTCGTCATGCGGATCCTGGACAACTCGACCGCGATGCTCAAGCTGTCCGACCTGGGCTTCTCCGAGGGCAACTACACGCGGTACGCCGCGAGCTTCGGCAAGCCCTACGGCATGATCCTCGTCACCGGGCCGACCGGCTCGGGCAAGTCGACGACGCTCTACGCCACGCTCAACATCGTCTCGACGTCCGACAAAAACGTGATCATCGGGGAAGACCCGGTCGAGTATCGGCTACCCGGGATCAACCAGGTGCAGACCAACGCGAAGGCGGGCCTGACGTTCGCCTCCGCGCTGCGGTCGATCCTGCGCTCCGATCCCGACATCGTGCTGATCGGCGAGATCCGGGATCACGAGACCGCGCTGATCGCCGTCGAGGCGGCGCTCACCGGCCACCTGGTGCTCTCGACGCTGCACACCAACGACGCGCCGAGCGCGATGACCCGGCTCGTGGAGATGGGCATCGAGCCGTTCCTCGTCGGCTCGGCCGTCGACGCCGTGCTCGCGCAACGGCTCGCGCGGCGCTTGTGCGTCAAGTGCAAGGAGCCCTACACGCCGAGCCCCGACGTGCTGGTGCAGGCGCGCTTTCCGTGGCGGGAGGGCGAGGAGATGCCCACCCTGCACCGCGCGGCGGGGTGCTCGGTGTGCTCGAAGACCGGATACAAGGGCCGCGTCGCGCTGCACGAGGTCATGGACGTCACCGAGGACGTCGAGCGGCTCGTCGTCTCCCGCGCATCGGCCGCCGCGATCGCCGAGGTGGCTCGGTCGCAGGGCATGCTGACACTGCGGGAGGACGGGATGGCGAAGGTGGCGGCGGGGGTGACGTCGCTCGACGAGATCCTCCGCGTGGTGGTCTGAGTTCCGCGCGGGTCGGCGGGC
>DATGDX010000131.1:0-11741 GCA_035310665.1 Mycobacteriales bacterium
GTTCCGCGACGCGACGTTCGACGCCGTGACGATCTCGTTCGGGCTGCGGAACGTGGCCGACCCGGCGCGGGCCCTCGCCGAGCTGCGCCGGGTCACCCGGGGGGGCGGTCGCCTCGTGGTCTGCGAGTTCTCGACGCCGACATGGGGACCGTTGCGCGCCGTCTACGCCCGCTACCTCGCCCGGGCCCTGCCCGCGCTCGCCCGCCGCATCGCGAGCAACCCGGCGGCGTACGTCTACCTCGCCGAGTCGATCGCCACCTGGCCCGACCAACGGGGTCTCGCAACGGTTCTTCAGGACGCCGGGTGGGTCACGGTGCAGTGGCGCAACCTCTCCGGTGGCATCGTGGCGCTGCACCGCGCTCGCCGGCCCGGGTAGAACGCGCCCCGGCACCTCGGCCCCCACGCATCCGTCCCGGCACATCGGCCCCGGCTCCCGCGGGTGGTCCGACGGGCAGCCGACGGTCAGCCGACCGCGAGGAACGACCGGGTGCAGTCCCGCCCCGCCCGCTTCGCGTCGTACAGCGCCGCGTCGGCCCGGCGCAGCAGCTCCGCGAGGTCGACGGACCCGCTGCCGCTGGCGATCCCGATCGACAAGGTGATCGTGACGTTGCGGTCGGCGATGAGCACCGGGACCCGGCGGACGCGCTCCCGCAGCCGCTCGGCGACCCGGTGCGCGTCCTCGCTCGCGGCCCCGTGCAGCAGCACGACGAGCTCGTCCCCGCCGTAGCGCCCGATGAGGTCGGCCGGGCGGACCTCGGCCCGCGCGGCGTCGGCGACCGCCTGCAGCACCACGTCCCCCGCCTGGTGGCCGAACTCGTCGTTGAGCGCCTTGAAATGGTCGATGTCGATCATCACGGCGGCGAGCGTGCGCCCGGACGAGCGCGAGCGGCGGCACTCCTGCTCGGCGAGCTCCATGAACCGCCGCCGCGTCTGCAGGCCCGTCAACCCGTCGGTCGCCGCGATGTGGTGGTACTCGGCCAGCAGTCGGGCGTTGTCGCGCAGTGCGGCGTACTGGCGGCCGGTGACCAGGGCGGTGAGCGCGGCCGCGGCGAGCAGCAGCCCGCCGAGCGGGTAGAGCGGCTGGTGGCGCGCCTGGAGCACGAGCAGGACCAGCGTGTTCGCGGCCGCCACGTGCGGCAGCCAGTTGACGGGTGTCACCACGTGCCCGGCACCCCCGCCGACCGGGACGGCGGCTCGTGGTCGGCGGGCGACCTGCCGGTGGGCCGCGAACCAGCACAGCACCAGGGAGCCGAGCCACCCGAGGTCCAGCACGCTCGCCGCGTGGTAGCTCCCGTCGCGGGCCGTGTAGCCGAAGGCCATGTCCGTCGAGACGAACAGGGCCAGCCCGGCGGCGAGCAGGTGCACGCTCGGCAGGCTGGGGCGCGGGACGGCGCGCATGAGCGCGACCGCGACGCCGACGACGAGCACGGCGCAGGCGACCGGGTAGACGAGCGCGTAGCGCGGGTCGAGCGCGGTCCAGTCGCGGGGCGGGTCCGCGAGCAGGAAGAACCACAGCGCGACCGCGCCGGCGACGGCGACGATCGCCGCGTCGGTCGCGACACGCATCCGGTTGGCGCGCGACCCGAGCGGCTCGGCGAGGTGCACGAGCCCGATCGCCATGAGGACGTAGAACGCGACGTACGCCGGGTCGTCCCACGTGGTCGCCTCGGTCGGGCCAACGAGAAGCCTCGCCCCCGCCTCGATCGCGGCGCCGACGAGGTACGCGAACAGCCCCGCCGTCAGCCACCCCCACGCGCGCCGCGAGCGCGGGGGCAGGTGCGTGGCGCGCGAGCAGCGAAGGGCCGAGACGGCGGCGAGCGTGGCGGGGGGCAGGTAGGACCACGCCGCCCACACGTCGGCGTGCGGCAGCCGTGTCCCCACCGCCACGGCGGTCGCGGCGAGCCCCAGCCAGCCGAGCCCGAACCCGATCGCGACCGGGCCGACATCGCTGATCGTGCCGCGCAGCAGGGCCTCCAGCGGGCGTCGCCGGGGCGCTTCGGGGGGGAGCTCGACCGCCGGCGCGGGCGCGGGCACCGCGGGCGGGACCGGCTCCCGGACGACCGTGAGGGCCGGGGGTGCCGGCCGGGCGGGGGAGGGTCGGGACAGCTCGGGAAGCGCCGCGACCGGCCGACCGGCGAGCCATGCCGCGAACGCGTCGGCGCGCATGGGGCGGGCGAGCAGGAACCCCTGCGCCGCGTCGCAGCGCAGCGCCGCCAGCCGCGCCTGGACGTCCGCCGTCTCGACGCCTTCCGCGACCACGCGCAGCCCCAGGCTGTGGCCCAGATCGACGGTCGAGCGCACGATCGCGAGGTCGTCGTCGGAGGTGGTGACGCCGCGGACGAAGGAGCTGTCCACCTTGATCTCCGACACCGCGAGCTTGCGCAGCCGGCTCAGCGACGAGTAGCCCGTCCCGAAGTCGTCGATCGACAACTGGACACCCGTCGCCTGCAGCTCCGCCAGCGCGGCCTCGGCCCGGTCCTGGTCCCGCAGCAGCGCGCTCTCCGTGATCTCGATGACGAGCGCGGCGGGGGGCAGCCCGGTGCGCTCGAGCAGTCGGCGGACCTCCTCGACCGTCCCGTCGTCGAGGTCGCGAGCGGAGACGTTGACGGCGACTTCGAGCGGGGCCCCGGCGTCGTGCCAGCGCCGACAGTCCGCGAGCGCGGTGGCCAGGACGTGGCGGGTGAGCCAGCGGGACAGCCCGGCGGTCTCGGCGAGCGGGACGAACTCGGCCGGCGAGACGGCCCCACGGGTCGGGTGCGGCCAGCGGACCAGCGCCTCGGCGCCGATGACGCGGGCGTCACCGAGCGTGAGCTTGGGCTGGTAGTACACGACGAGCGCGTCGTCGGCCAGCGCCTCGCGCAGCTCCTCGATCGTCTCCAGCCGGCGTCGGCTGCCGTCGGCGTCGGCGTCGGCGTAGACGGCGTACCCGTCACCGGCGGCCTTCGCGCGGTACATGGCGATGTCCGCGCGCTGCAGCAGCGCGTCGGGCCGGGCCGCGCCGTCCGGGTCGGCCGCGATCCCGATGCTCGCGGCCACGTGCAGCCGGGTCGCGCGCAGCACGACCGGGGGGGCGAGCGCGCCGAGGATCGCACGGGCGCACGCCACGGCCTCCGACTCCGGGGCGTCCTCGACGAGCACGGCGTACTCGTCGCCGCCGAGGCGCGCGACCATCGCCCGCTCGCCCGCGGCCACCCGCAACCGGGCCCCGACCTGCCGGAGCAGTTCGTCGCCGACCGTGTGGCCCAGGGCGTCGTTGACCTCCTTGAACCGGTCGACGTCGACGAGCAGCAGCGCCGGTCCGTGGCCGCCCTTGCCGGGCCGCGCCGGGTCGCGCAGCCGCTCGAGCAGGGCCCGCCGGTTCGGCAGGCCGGTGAGCGGGTCCGTGCGCGCGTCCACCCGGTTCTGCACGAGGCGCTGGACGTCGTGGATCGCCAGCGCGGTGCGGGCGAAACCGGTGAGCAGGGTGGCCGCGGACAGCGCGAGCACGACGGGCCCGGTCTCCCGCGCGAGGGTGAGCAGGGCCAGCGCGACGACGCACATCGTGGCGGGCAGCACCCACGTGCGCGGGCCGTGCAGGTCCTGGCGGGTGAGCGGAGCCCGTTGCCAGCCGGCGACTCCGACGAGGACGGCGCCGAGCGCCCAGGCCGGCTGGATCCACGCTTCGATCCACGTGCTGACCGACCCGACCCCGCCGGCTACGGTGAGAAGGTACACCGCGTCGCCGACGGCGAGGGTGGCGAGCCCGGCGGCGAGAAACCACCAGCGGCGTGGCAGCGGACGGCCGAGCGCGACGAGGCCGCCGGCGACGAGGGCCAACAGGGCGAGGTCCCCGACGGGATAGGCGAGGTTGACGAGGACCGCGAGCCGATTGCCCCCCTCGAGCGACAACAGGCGGTGCACCGCGCCGGCCGCCGCGATCGTCGCCACGCCCAGGCCGGCGACGAGCCCGTCGAGCCACGCCGACGCGGGCAGCCGGCCGGTCTCGGCCCGCAGCAGCAGCACGATCCCGACGTAGGACGCGGGATACATGGCGAGCCACAACGCGTCGAGCGGGGAGATCTCTGGCACCTCGCCGTACAGCAGGACCGACCCGGCGCCCGCGGCGCCGAACAGCAGCAGGCCGAGAGCGAGGGCCGCCCACGCCGCCCGCGCCGCCGGCTCGGCCCGCGCGCGCAGGAGCAGCAGCAGCCCGGCGCCGGTCATGAGCATCGACGGCGCGTAGCGCTGCACCTCGAGGAGGGCGTGGAAGAAGAACGTCAGCAGGGGGTCGCCCCACGAAAAGGCGGCGTCCGCCCGGCCGGGTGCGAGCACGGTGGTGAGGGCGGTCGTGCAAGCGGTGGCGGCGACGAGGACGAGCAGCCCGGCGCCCAGGCACCACATCAGCCGGGCGGCGCCGGGCGCGCCACGCGTGGTCACGTCGAGCACGGCGACCCCGCGCCGCCGTGCCTCCCCCTGTGCCTGCACTCGCCCCCCGCATCCCCGACCAGCCCGGTGGCTGCACTACCTTGGCACGGGCCGTGAACGGGGGCCGTGACGCAAGTGGCCCGAACCACCCGGCACGCCTCCACCCGACCACCACGGCCCGAACACGGCCCGAGGGTGCCGGACGGGGGCACGGGGGGCAACACGGCGCCTAGACTCCGCGGGCGGGCGCTGAACGGGTCGCCAGCCCTGCCCCCTGCGGTCCCGGTTCGGCCGCACCCGCCCGACGACCCGGAGACCCCGAGGATCGCGTGACGATGAGCCTCCCTGGCAGCCTCTCTGCGGAATCGGCCGCCGTGGGCGCACCCGGGCGTGCCGACGCCGACGTCGTCGTGGTCGGGGCCGGTCCCGCCGGCTCGACGACGGCGTTCTGGCTGGCGCGGGCCGGTGTCGACGTGCTGCTGCTGGAGAAGGCCACGTTCCCCCGGGAGAAGGTCTGCGGCGACGGGCTCACCCCCCGCGCGGTTCGGCAACTCGTGGCGATGGGCGTCGACACCACGCCGGACGCGGGGTGGCTGCGCAACAAGGGCCTGCGGATCATCGGCGGGGGGATGCGCCTGCACATGGCGTGGCCGGAGCTGGCGAGCTTCCCGGACTACGGCCTGGTGCGCCCGCGCGCCGACCTCGACGAGCTGCTCGTCCGCGCCGCGGTGACGGCAGGCGCGCGGCTGCGCGAGCGGACGACCGTCACCGGCCCCGTCGTCGACGAGCGCAGCGGTCGCGTCGTCGGCGTGACGGCGCGCGCCGACGACGGCGCACCGCTGACGGTCCGCGCCCAGCTCGTCGTCGCCGCCGACGGCAACTCCTCGCGGCTGTCCCTGGCGTGCGGCCTGCCGCGGCGCGAGGACCGGCCGATGGGAGTGGCCGTACGCCGCTACTACCGCAGCCCCCGACACGACGACGACTGGCTCGAGTCGTGGCTGGAGCTGTGGGATGGCCGCCCGGGCGCCAGCCGGCTGCTGCCGGGCTACGGATGGGTGTTCGGCATGGGCGACGGCACGTCCAACGTGGGCCTCGGGATCCTCAACACCTCGCCCGCGTTCGGCAGCGTCGGCTACCGCACCCTGCTGCGGCGGTGGCTGTCGGGCGTGCCCGAGGAGTGGGGACTGGTCGAGGCCAACGCGACGGGGCCGGCGCGCGGGAGCGCGCTGCCGATGGGCTTCAACCGCACGCCTCACTACACCCGCGGCCTGCTCCTCGTGGGCGACGCGGGCGGCATGGTCAACCCATTCAACGGCGAGGGGATCGCCTACGCGATGGAGGCGGGGCAGCTGGCCACGGACGTGGTGGCCCAGGCGCTGGCGCGCCGCGAGGGCCCGGCTCGGGAGCGCGCGCTGAGCGCCTACCCGCAGGCGCTTCGGGACACGTACGGCGGCTACTTCGCGATGGGCCGGATCTTCGTGAGGCTCATCGGTTCCTCGACCGTGATGAAGCTCGCGACCCGGCACGGGCTGCCGCACCCCACGCTGATGCGTTTCGTGCACAAGCTGCTGGCCAACCTCACGGACAGGACCGACGGGGACGTGATGGACCGGGTCGTCACCGCGATGACCCGCCTGGCACCCGCCGGGGCGTAGCGGGGCGACGACGCGCCACCCGACGCGGCAAACCGCTTCTCTCCCGCCCTAGAGTGGACATCCGGAGCCGCCTCGTGGGCGGGCCGCACCGGAGGGAGCGAGGACCCGGTGAACAGCTACGTGCCGATCCTGGTACTCGGCGTCCTCGCGGCCGCGTTCGCGGTGGTCTCGGTCGCCGGCGCCGCGCTCGTCGGACCCAAGCGCTACAACCGCAACAAGCTCGATGCCTACGAGTGCGGCATCGAGCCCACACCGCAGCCGATGGGCGGCGGCCGTTTTCCGGTGAAGTACTACCTCACCGCGATGCTCTTCATCATCTTCGACATCGAGATCATTTTCCTGTACCCGTGGGCCGTCGCGTTCGACTCGCTCGGTGTCTTCGGCCTCGTCGAGATGGGTCTGTTCATCGCCGCCGTGTTCGTCGCCTACGCGTACGTGTGGCGCCGCGGGGGCCTCGAGTGGGATTGAGCGCTGGCTCGCCGGAGATGAGTGGCTGATGGGTCTGGAGGAGAAGCTCCCGAGCGGCTTCCTGCTCACGACGGTCGAGAAGCTCGCCGGGTGGGTGCGGGCCAACTCGCTGTGGCCGGCGACGTTCGGGCTCGCGTGCTGCGCGATCGAGATGATGGCGACCGGGGCCGGGCGCTACGACCTCGCGCGTTTCGGCATGGAAGTCTTCCGGGCGTCGCCCCGGCAGGCCGACCTGATGATCGTGGCGGGCCGAGTCAGCCAGAAGATGGCTCCCGTGCTGCGGCAGATCTACGACCAGATGCCCGAGCCGAAATGGGTGCTGGCCATGGGCGTCTGTGCCTCGAGTGGCGGGATGTTCAACAACTACGCGATCGTGCAGGGCGTCGACCACGTCGTCCCCGTCGACATGTACCTGCCCGGCTGCCCCCCGCGCCCGGAGATGCTCATGGACGCGATCCTCAAGCTGCACGAGAAGATCAAGAAGGAGCGGCTGGGATCGCAGCGGGTCGAGGCGCTCGCCGCTGCCGAGCGGCACCGCTCCGCGATCACGCCGTACACGACGGGGGAGCCCTGGCGGTCGACGGCCGACCACCGCGGCGAGGGCTACGACCCGACCGAGGTGGGCACGCTCCCGCTGCCGTCGCCCGGTCCGGCGACCACGACGGGCACGTCATGACCGGACCCAACCCGTTCGGGGGCGAGCTCGAGGCGCGTCCGTCCGGGCGCCCCGGGATGTTCGGGGTCACCGGGTCCGGTGACACGTCCGGGTACGGCGGCCTGGTCCGCCGCCCGCCCGCGCTGCCGTCGACCCCCCGTCCATACGGCGGGTGGTTCGACGACCTCGCGGACCAGCTGGAACGCGCGTTCTCCGACGTCGGCGACGCGATCGAGCGCGTGATCGTCGACCGTGGCGAGCTCACCCTGCACGTCGTGCCGGGGCGCATCGCGGACGTCTGCCGCCTGCTGCGCGACGACCCGCTCACCCGGTTCGAGCTGCTGTCGTCGTTGTCGGGGGTGCACTACCCGGCGGACGTCGGGCGCGAGCTGCACGTCGTCTACCACCTGACGTCGATGACGCACGGCGGCCGCCGGGTCCGGCTCGAGGTGTCGGTGCCCGACGTCGATCGGCACCTCCCGAGCGTCGTCGCCGTCTACCCGACCGCGGACTTCCAGGAGCGCGAGACCTGGGACATGTTCGGCGTCATCTTCGACGGGCACCCCGCACTCACCCGCATCCTCATGCCGGACGACTGGCCGGGTCACCCGCAGCGCAAGGACTACCCGCTGGGGGGCGTGCCGGTCGAGTACAAGGGCGCGCAGATCCCACCTCCCGACCAGCGGAGGGCGTATGCCTGAGCGAGGGGGCGCCTCGTGAGCACCGGATACGAGCGCGCCTACAACCCGGACGATCCCTACGCGGAGAGCCGCGAGCCGTTCGAGGGCACCGTCTACACCGTCGCCGGGGGGGACTGGGACGCGGTCGTCGGCGACGTCGGCGAGACCGGCGAGGAGCGGATCGTCGTCAACATGGGGCCGCAGCACCCGTCCACGCACGGCGTGTTGCGACTCGTCCTCGAGCTCGAGGGGGAGACGGTCACGCAGGCGCGCGTGGTCATCGGATACCTGCACACCGGCATCGAGAAGAACGCCGAGTACCGCACCTGGACGCAGGGCGTGACGTTCGTGACGCGCATGGACTACCTGTCCCCGCTGTTCAACGAATGCGCCTACTCGATGGCGGTCGAGAAGCTGCTCGGCGTCGAGGACCAGGTGCCGGAGCGGGCGGCGACGATCCGCGTCCTGCTCATGGAGCTGCAGCGCATCTCCTCGCACTGCGTCGCGCTGGCGACGACCGGGATGGAGATCGGCGCGCTGTCCATGATGCTGTACGGCTTCCGCGAGCGGGAGCTCGCGCTCGACATCCTAGAGATGATCACCGGGCTGCGCATGAACCACGCCTACTTCCGGCCCGGGGGTGTCTCACAGGACCTGCCGCCCGGTGCGGTGGAGAAGATCCGCGAGTTCCTGTGGGTGATGCCCGGGCGGATCGACCAGTACGAAGCGCTGCTCACCGAGAACCCGATCTGGGTGGCGCGCAACAAGGACGTCGGTCACCTCAACCTGACCGGCTGCGTCGCGCTCGGCATGACCGGACCCGTGCTGCGCGCCGCCGGGCTGCCCTGGGACGTGCGCAAGGTCTCGCCGTACCTCGGCTACGACCGCTACGAGTTCGACGTGCCGACCCGGACCGAGGGCGACAACTACGCGCGCTACCTGGTGCGGATCGCCGAGATGCGCGAGTCACTCAAGATCATTGAACAGGCGCTGGACCGCCTCTCGCCCGGCCCGGTGATGATCGCTGACAAGAAGATCGCGTGGCCCTCCCAGCTGGCGCTCGGCGCCGACGGGCTCGGCAACTCGCTCGACCACATCAGGCACATCATGGGGACCTCGATGGAGGCCCTCATCCACCACTTCAAGATCGTCACCGAGGGGTTCCGCGTGCCGCCCGGACAGGTGTACGTGCCGGTCGAGTCGCCACGCGGCGAGCTCGGCTACCACGTCGTCAGCGACGGGGCGACGCGCCCGTACCGCGTCCACGTCCGAGACCCATCGTTCGTCAACCTGCAGGCCGTGCCCGCGCTGTGCGAGGGCGGCCTGATCGCGGACGTGATCGCCTCGGTGGCCAGCCTGGACCCGGTCATGGGCGGGTGCGACCGATGACGCACCTGCCCGCGGGGGGCGAGGAGGCCGTCGGCCGGGCCGGTGTCGACGGGGCGCGGCCCGCGACGCCGGCGCCGCTGACGGAGCAGACCCGGGCGCGGATCCGGGAAATCATCGCCCGCTACCCGGTGCCGCGCTCGGCGCTGCTCCCGATGCTGCACCTCGTGCAGAGCGAGCAGGGCTACGTGACGCCCGGGGGGGTCCGGCTGTGCGCCGAGGAGCTCGGGCTGACGTTGGCCGAGGTCGGTGCCGTCGCGACGTTCTACACGATGTTCAAACGCCGCCACGCCGGCGACTACCTCGTGGGGGTGTGCACGAACACGCTCTGCGCGGTGATGGGCGGGGACGCGATCCTGGCCGCGCTCCGTGACCACCTCGGCGTCGGCCACAACGAGACGACCCCCGACGGGAAGGTGACCCTCGAGCACGTCGAGTGCAACGCCGCGTGCGACTACGCCCCGGTCGTGATGGTCAACTGGGAGTTCTTCGACAACCAGACGCCGGCGTCCGCGCGGGAGCTGGTCGACCGGCTGCGGGCGGGGGACCCCCCGCAGCCCACCCGCGGGGGCCGGCTGTGCACGTGGCGGGAGGCCGAGCGGGTGCTCGCCGGGTTCCCGGACGACCGGGCCGACGACGGGGCGTCCGTCGGGCCGGCGTCGCTGGCGGGGCTCCGGCTCGCCCGCGAGCGAGGGGATGAGGCGCCGGCGATGCCGGAACGGGACTCGCCCGGCGGGCCGAGGCAGGAGGGGTCCACGGAGAACGGGAAGGGACGCGGGACATGACCCTGACACCGGTGCTGACGAGGCACTGGGACCAGCCCCGCTCGTGGACGCTCGCCGCCTACGAGCGCACCGGCGGCTACGCGGCGATCCGGAGAGCGCTGCTCGAGATGTCCCCGGACGAGGTCATCGGGCTGGTCAAGGAGTCGGGCCTGCGCGGCCGCGGCGGCGCCGGGTTCCCGACCGGGTTGAAGTGGGGGTTCATCCCGCAGGGCGACACGAAGCCGCACTACCTCGTCGTCAACGCCGACGAGAGCGAGCCGGGGACGTGCAAGGACATGCCGCTGCTGCTCGCCACCCCGCACACCGTTCTCGAAGGGATGATCATCGCGGCCTACGCGATCCGCTCCCGGCTCGCGTTCATCTACGTCCGCGGCGAGGTGCTGCACGTCATCCGGCGGCTGCACCAGGCCGTGCGGGAGGCCTACGCCGCCGGCTACCTCGGCCGGAACATCCTCGGGTCCGGCTTCGACCTCGACGTCGTCGTGCACGCCGGGGCCGGCGCGTACATCTGCGGCGAGGAGACCGCGCTGTTGGACTCGCTCGAGGGCTACCGCGGGCAGCCGCGGCTGCGCCCGCCGTTCCCCGCCGTCGCCGGGCTCTACGCCAGCCCGACCGTGGTGAACAACGTGGAGTCGATCGCCTCGGTGCCGTTCGTCGTCTCCGGGGGCGCCGAGTGGTTCCGCTCGATGGGCACCGACAAGTCGCCCGGCTTCACCATCTACTCCCTGTCCGGCCACGTCACCCGCCCGGGCCAGTACGAAGCGCCGCTCGGGGTCACCTTGCGCGAGCTGCTCGAGCTCGCCGGCGGGGTGCGCGCCGGTCACCAGCTGAAGTTCTGGACCCCGGGCGGGTCCTCGACCCCGCTGCTCACCGCCGAGCACCTCGGCGTGCCGCTGGACTACGAGGGCGTCGCCGGGGTGGGGTCGATGCTCGGTACCAAAGCACTGCAGATCTTCGACGAGACCACGTGCGTGGTGCGCGCGGTGCTGCGCTGGACGGAGTTCTACGCCCACGAGTCCTGCGGGAAGTGCACCCCGTGCCGCGAGGGCACCTACTGGCTCGTGCAGATCCTCGAGCGCCTCGAGCGCGGGCAGGGCAGCGAGGACGACCTCGCGAAGCTGCTCGACGTGTGCGACAACATCTTCGGGCGGGCGTTCTGCGCGCTCGGCGACGGGGCGACCAGTCCGATCGTGTCGTCGCTGAAGTTCTTCCGTGACGAGTACGTCGCCCACCTCGCGCAGGGCGGCTGCCCGTTCGACCCGGTCGCGTCCACCCTCTTCGCCGGAGCGCTGGCCCGATGACCGTCACCGTGCCGTCCGGCCCCGGCGGGGTGCCCGCGGAGAAGCGCGACGACCTCGTCACGCTGACGATCGACGGGTTCGAGGTCCGGGTGCCCAAGGGAACGCTGGTGATCCGGGCGGCCGAACTGCTCGGGATCCAGATCCCGCGCTTCTGCGACCACCCGCTGCTGGACCCCGTCGGTGCCTGCCGGCAGTGCCTGGTCGAGGTCGAGGGCCAGCGCAAGCCGCTCGCCTCCTGCACGACCACGGTCACCGAGGTCATGGTGGTCAAGACGCAGCTCACCTCTCCCGTCGCGCGAAAGGCGCAGGAGGGGGTGATAGAGCTGCTGCTCATCAACCACCCGCTCGACTGCCCGGTGTGCGACAAGGGCGGCGAGTGCCCGCTGCAGAACCAGGCGATGACCAAC
>DATGDX010000132.1:0-8270 GCA_035310665.1 Mycobacteriales bacterium
AGCAGGTCGGGTGCCGCGAGCGAGAGGAAGTCGGCGAACGACGAGGTGCCGGGCGTCAGGAAAACCTCGGGGAGACGCCCGGAGAAGCCTTGCTGACCCGCCATCCCTCGCCCTTCAGGTAACCGATCGCCCCGGGACCGACCCGCCGTCCGGCCAGGCAGCGCACGGGTGCACCCTACCCTTCGCGCCTCGTCGGGGGGCCGTGGGCGCGACGGCGCGGGATCACTCCCCGCCCTTCTGGATGTAGGACCGGACGAACTCCTCGGCGTTCTCCTCCAGCACGTCGTCGATGTCGTCCAGAAGCGCGTCGACGTCCTCGGTGAGCTTCTCGTGACGTTCCTGAACGGCCTCGCTGGCCTCGGCGACGGGCTCATCGACCTGCTCGTCCCGCCGGGTGGCCCGCTCCTGACCGCCGCTGTCCTTCGCCATCACGCCTCCCGCCTTGGGCTGTCAGGAAACGATAACCTCGGGAGGCGACGAAATGCGGTCCCAGCACCAGATGTGACCGGCTCCGCGGCTGCGGGCAGACACCGCGGCGTGACGATCGACGAGGTCGCCGCCGAGCTCTACGGCGTCCCACCCGCGGGGTTCACCGAGCAGCGGGACGCTCGGGCGTGGGAGCTGCGCGATGCCGGATCCCCGGACGTCGCCGAAGCGATCAAGCATCTGCGCCGCCCGACGGTGTCCGCCTGGCTGGTGGACGCGCTCGTCCGCCATCGGCCGGACGAGGTCGCCGCCCTGCTCGAGCTCGGGGACCGGATGCGCGCGGCGACCGCGGGCGGGGACCCGGTGCTCCGGGTGCTCGCCGAGCAGCGCCGGACGGCGATCGGCACGCTCGTCGCGGCGGCCCGGGAGGTCGCCCGCGACGTCGGTGTCGCCGTCTCGGCGACGGCGGAGCAGGAGGTGACGTCGACCCTCGAGGCCGCGACCGCCTCGCCGGACGCCGCGCGCGCCGTCGCCTCCGGCCGGCTGGTCCGCCCGATCAGGTACGGCGGGTTCGGGGACGTCGCGTTTTCCGACGTGGTCGCCCTACCGGACCGGCTGCCCGAGCCCCCGCCGGCCGGCTCGGGGAGCCGACCGGGCGGGGTCGCGGCGCCCGCGCGGCCGTCGTCGAGGGAACGGGCGGCTGGGAAGCAGGCCGCCGGGAAGCAGGCCGCCGCGGAGCGGCCGGTGGTGAGCGCCGCCGCGCTGGCGCAGGCACAGCGGGAGGCCCGGGCCGCCTCCGACGCGGCGGACGACGCGCAGCGCCGCTACGAGCAGCGGCACGCCGAGGCGCAGCGCGCCGAGGCGGCGCTGGCCGGCGCGGCGCGCGAGGTGGTCGCGCTGCGGGAGCGGCTCGCGGCGGCGCAGGACGCGTGGGCGACGGCACGGGCGGCGCTGCGGGACGTGAAGCGGTCGGCGCGGCAGGCGCAGGAGGCTGCCCGGGCGGCGCACGCCGCGGCCGCGGCGGCCCGCGAGCGCCTCGCGGCGCTCACCGGCTCCGGTCGGGTCGCCGCCCCCGCCCGCGAGACCCCGAGCTGACGCGGCCGGGCCCGCTCGCGCGGCGTGTGGTCAGCGGTCTCCGCTGATGACCGCCAGCAGCTCGGCGGCGGTGGGGCACCGGTCGAGCAGGTCGCCCACGTGGGCGCGGGTGCCGCGCAACGGCTCCAGCGTCGGCACGCGCTGCAGCGACTCCCGGCCGGGGATGTCGAAGATGACGGAGTCCCAGGACGCGGCCGCGACCGCGTCGGCGTACTGCCGCAGGCACCGCCCCCGGAAGTAGGCGCGGGTGTCCTCCGGCGGGCCGTCGACCGCGGCGGCGATCTCGCCGTCGGTGACCAGCCGGGTCATCCGGCCGCGCGCGACCAGCCGGTTGTACAGGCCCTTCTCCGGTCGCACGTCGGAGTACTGCAGGTCGACGAGCTGCAGCCGCGGGTGCCCCCACGACAGCCCGTCGCGCACGCGGTAGCCGTCGAGGATCTCGAGCTTGGTGACCCAGTCGAGCTCGCCGGCGAGCGTCATGAGGTCGCTCTCCAGACGCGTCAGCGCGGACTCCCACCGCTCGAGCACGTCGCCGGTCATCGGGTCGACGTCGGCGCCGTAGCGGTCCTCGACGTACTTGCGCGCCTGCTCGAGGTACTCCATCTGCATCTGCACCGCGGTCAGCTGCCGTCCGTCGCGCAGCCGCACCAGCGTCTGCAGCGTCGGGTCGTGCGAGACCGCGCGCAGCGCGGCGACCGGCAGGTCCGGCATGAGGTCGAAGCCGAGGAACCGGTCCTCGATCATCGAGAGCACCAGCGAGGTGGTCCCGAGCTTGAGGTACGTCGACACCTCGCTCATGTTCGCGTCGCCGATGATCACGTGCAGCCGGCGGTACTTCTCCGGGTCCGCGTGCGGCTCGTCCCTCGTGTTGATGATCGGACGCTTGAGAGTCGTCTCGAGCCCGACCTCCACCTCGAAGAAGTCGGCCCGCTGCGAGACCTGGAACCCCTCGCCGCGCCCGTCCGCCCCGATCCCGACCCGCCCGGCGCCACAGACCACCTGGCGGGAGACGAAGAACGGGGTGAGGTGCCGGACGATGTCCGCGAACGGGGTCGACCGGGCCATGAGGTAGTTCTCGTGGCAGCCGTACGACGCGCCCTTGTTGTCGGTGTTGTTCTTGTAGAGCTGGATCGGGGCACCGCCGGGCAGCACGGCGGCCCGGCGGGCGGCGTCCGCCATCACCCGCTCGCCGGCCTTGTCCCACACCACCGCGTCGCGCGGGTTGGTGACCTCCGGCGTGGAGTACTCCGGGTGGGCGTGATCGACGTACAGCCGCGCCCCGTTCGGAAGGATGACGTTGGCCAGCCCCAGGTCCTCGTCGGTGAGCTGCGTCGGGTCGGCCGCCTCACGGGTCAGGTCGAAGCCGCGCGCGTCGCGCAGCGGGTTCTCCTCCTCGAAGTCCCACCGCGTCCGGCGCTCGCGCCCCGCGAGCGCCCCCAGGTAGGCGTTGACGACCTGCGAGGACGCCACCATCGCGTTCGCGCCGGGCGAGCCCGGCACCGAGATGCCGTACTCGGTCTCTGTCCCCATGACCCGCCGCGCCGTCATGCGCACACCCTAGGCGCCCGCGGCCCGCTCGGGGATGGCCCCGCCGTCTCCCCATGCACGCGTGGGGGAATCCCCAGGCGCCGACCGGCTCCAGGTCTAGAGGTGTCTAGAGGTACTGCCCGGTGTTGGCCACCGTGTCGATCGAGCGGCCCGCCTCGGTGCCCTGCTTGCCGGAGACCAGGGTGCGGATGTAGACGATTCGCTCGCCCTTCTTCCCGGAGATCCGCGCCCAGTCGTCCGGGTTGGTGGTGTTGGGCAGGTCCTCGTTCTCCTTGAACTCGTCGATGCAGGCCGCCATCAGGTGGCCCATCCGCAGCCCCTTGTGCCCGATCTCCAAGAAGTCCTTGATCGCCATCTTCTTGGCCCGGTCGACGATGTTCTGGATCATCGCTCCCGAGTTGAAGTCCTTGAAGTACAGGACCTCCTTGTCCCCGTTCGCGTAGGTGACCTCGAGGAACTTGTTGTCGTCGCTCTCGGTGTACATCCGTTCGACGACACGCTGGATCATCGCCTGCACCGTGGCGTCCCGATTGCCCCCGTGCTCCGCGAGGTCGTCCGCGTGCAGCGGCAGGCTCGGGGTGATGTACTTCGAGAAGATGTCGCGCGCGGCCTCGGCGTCCGGGCGCTCGATCTTGATCTTCACGTCGAGGCGGCCCGGCCGCAGGATCGCCGGGTCGATCATGTCCTCGCGGTTCGACGCCCCGATCACGATGACGTTCTCGAGCCCCTCGACGCCGTCGATCTCGCTGAGCAGCTGCGGCACGATCGTGTTCTCCACGTCGCTGGACACCCCCGACCCGCGGGTGCGGAACAGCGAGTCCATCTCGTCAAAGAACACGATCACCGGGCGCCCCTCGGAGGCCTTCTCCCGCGCCCGCTGGAAGATCAGCCGAATGTGCCGCTCGGTCTCCCCGACGTACTTGTTGAGCAGCTCCGGGCCCTTGATGTTGAGGAAGTAGCTCTTGCTCTCGCCCTGCCCGGTGAGCTGGGCGACCTTCTTCGCCAGCGAGTTCGCGACGGCCTTGGCAATCAACGTCTTGCCGCAGCCCGGCGGGCCGTAGAGCAGCACACCCTTCGGCGGGCGCAGCTCGTGCTCCTTGAACAGCTCGGGGTGCAGGTAGGGCAGCTCGACCGCGTCCCGGATGGCCTCGATCTGCCCCGCGAGCCCGCCGATCGCGGCGTAGCCGATGTCGGGGACCTCTTCCAGGACGAGCTCCTCGACCTCCGACTTCGGGATGCGCTCGTAGACATACCCGGCGCGGGGCTCGAGAAGCAGCGAGTCGCCGGCACGGAGCGGAGAGTCGCGCAGCGAGTCGGCGAGCATGACCACGCGCTCCTCGTCCGCGTGGCTGATGACCAGGGCGCGCTCGCTGTCCTCGAGCAGCTCCTTGAGCATCACGACCTCGCCCTGGCGCTCGAAGGAGAGCGCACGGACGACGTTGAGGGCCTCGTTGAGCATGACCTCCTGGCCGCGGCGCAGCTCGTCCAGGTCGATGGTGGGGCTCACCGACACCCGCAGCTTGCGGCCCCCCGTGAACACGTCGACCGAGTCGTCGTCGTGGCGCGCCAGGAACACGCCGTAGCCCGACGGCGGCTGCGCGAGCCGGTCGACCTCCTCCTTGAGGGCCACGATCTGGTCCCGGGCCTCCTTGAGGGTCGCCGCGAGCCGCTCGTTCTGGGTGGTCACCCCGGCGAGCCGCGCCTGCGTCTCCGCGAGCCGCTCCTCGAGCACGCGGCTGTGCCGCGGCGACTCCGCGAGGCGACGCCGCAGGAGCATGACCTCGTCCTGCAGGAACGACAGTTGGGTTCTGAGCTCGTGGATCTCCTTCTCGTAGCGCACGGCACGCGCGTCAGCAGACTCGTCCCGGCCATCACGTGCGGACACGGCCACCTCCCGGACGGCTGGCGCCGGCGACAAAGAGCCTACCCCTCGGTTCGCCCCCCACGACCCTCGAATCGCCGGTCGGATTTGCGCTCCGGCAACCGCAGACTCCCGGTTGTTATCGTCATTCCCGACGCGCACTGCAGCCCCACGAGGAGACGAGCGGTCATGGCCTCCCTTGAGACGCGTCAGGACACCCTGCGGGTCTCCATCGACCAGGATCTGTGCACTGGTGACGGGCTGTGCGCACAGGTGTCGCCCGAGGTGTTCGAGCTTGACATCGACGGTCTGGCCTACGTCAAGGGCCCGGACGGCGAGCTGCGCACCGCGCCGGGCGAGGCGGTCCCCGTGCCGACCGGCTGCGCGCGCGACGTGCTCGACGCGGCGACGGAGTGCCCCGGGGAGTGCATCTTCGTCACCCGTGCGGACGGCTCCCCCGCCTGACGTCCCCGACGTCTGCGTCTCGCGCCGCGTCACCGTCCGCGCCACGCGCGGGACGCCGCCGGCGTGGCGGCGGACTGACCCCGCGCGCCAACCGGCGCGCGGTGACGAGGAAGCCCGTGTGCCCCACCATCCGGTGCGCCGGGCGCACGGCGAGCCCCTCGACGTGCCAGCCGCGCACCATCGACTCCCACGCGGCCGGCTCGCTGAACGAGCCGTGGGCGCGCAGGTCCTCCACGATGCGGGACAGCTGGGGGGTCGTGGCGACGTACACGCAGATGACACCTCCGGGGGACAGCGCGCGGGCGACGGCGTCGAGGCACTCCCACGGCGCGAGCATGTCCAGCACGACGCGGTCGACCTCCTCCTCGGCGAGCGCCTCCCGCACGTCCCCGACGGTGAGCCGCCAGGCAGGATGCGGCCCGCCGAAGAACCGCTCGACGTTGCGCCGGGCCACCTCGGCGAACTCCGCCCGGCGCTCGTACGACGACACCAGCCCCGCGTCCCCCACGGCGCGGAGCAGCGCGCAGGTCAACGCGCCCGACCCCGCACCCGCCTCGACCACCCGCGCCCCCGGGAACACGTCCCCCATGTGCACGACCTGCGCCGCGTCCTTCGGATAGACGACGGTCGCGCCCCGCGGCATGCCGAGTACGTAGTCGGGCAGCAACGGGCGCAGGGCGAGGTACGCCGTGCCGCCGGAGGAGGTCACGACGCTCCCGTCTGGGCGGCCGAGCAGCAGGTCGTGATCGATGGATCCCCGATGGGTGTGGAACCGCCCGCCGGGGGTCAACGCGAGCAGGTGCTGGCGCCCCTTCGGATCGGTGAGCTGCACGAGGTCCCCCGGGCGGAACGGTCCCCGCCGCGCGGCGCCGGCGGGCTCGCTCATCGGTCGGTGCCTCGCCGCCTCAGCGGACGACCCCGACCGCCCGCGCCACGTCCTCGGCGGCGAGGACACCGTGGATCGCGCCGGAGCGCTCCACGACGAGGTACTCCGCCGCGGGGGTCCGCTGCAACGCCTCGACGAGCGCGGACCCGGCGAGATCGGCGTCGAGGACCAGGCCGGGCTCGAGGCCGCGGGCGAGTGCGCCCACGCTGATCCACGGGCGGCGGTGGTCGGGCGTGGCGATGACGGCGGCCTCGTTCACGACCGCCTGCGGACGGCCCTCGGCGTCGACCACGACCAGCCCGCGGGCCCCGGTCTCGCGCGCGCGCCGCAGCCCTTCGGCGAGCGGCAGGTCGGCGGGCACCGGCAGCGCCGGGCGGGCGAGCCGGCGGGCGTCGAGGTCCGGCAGCCGGTCGCGGACGCGCGCGCCGGCAACCGCGGCGCTGGCTCCCATCCAGATGAACGACGCGATGAACGCCGCCCAGACGAGGCCCAGCAGGGTCGGCTCGCCCCCGGCTCGGGCGGCGAGCAGGAAGGGCACGGCGAGCACGAGCCCGGCGAGGACCCGTCCGGCCCACGCGGCCACGAGGGTGCCGGTCAACCCCTGCCCGGTCAGCCGCCACACGATCGCGCGGAGGACTCGCCCGCCGTCGAGCGGCAGACCTGGGAGCAGGTTGAACACGGCGACGAGACCGTTGGCCACGGTGAGCTCGTAGGCCAGCAGGTGCGGGACCGTGCCGGTCGGCAAGACCTGCACCAGACCGAATCCGGCGGCCGCCAGCGCGGCGGACAGGGCCGGCCCGGCCGCGGCTATCAGCAGCTCGCGCCCGGGAGTCTCCGGCTCACGTTCGATCTCGGAGACACCGCCGAGGAGGTACAGGGTGATCCGACGGACGGGCAGTCCGAACGCCTTGGCGACCAGCGAGTGGCTGAGCTCGTGGACGAGCACGGACAGGTACAGCAGCACCGCGAACGCGAAGGAGACCAGGTAGCGACCGTCGCCGATCGCCGGGAGCCGGTCGGCGACCGACGGCGCGTACGCGACTGTGATCACGGCGGCCACGACGAACCACGACGCCGCGACGTAGACCGGGACGCCGAAGGGGCGGCCCACGTAGACCCCGCCTGGCCGGGTCTTCGCCTCGGGCGTGCGCGCGTCGGACGGCCCGGGCGGAGCGGGCCGCGGCGGCGGGGGTGCAGGCGGGGTCGGGATGGTCACGATTGGATGCTACGTGCCGCGTGTCGTGTGCCGATTCTTGTCGTAGCGGCCCCCTACATTCGCGAGCCATGACAGCGACCGACTCCTGCACCGATCCGGGTTCCGAGCCCTGCGCCGCACCGTCGGCCGCCGACCCCGCCGTGCCGCCGGTCGGCTCGCTGTCTCCGTCCCGCGCCGCCGACTTCATGACCTGCCCACTGCTCTACCGCTTCCGCTGCATCGACCGGCTTCCGGAGCGCCCCAGTCCGGAGGCGGTGCGCGGCACCGTCGTGCACACCGTGCTCGAGCGGTTGTTCGACCTGCCACCGCAGCAGCGCACGCTCACCGCCGCCCAGGCCCTCGTCGCCCCCGCGTGGACCGACCTGTGCGAGGCCCAGCCCGCGGTCGCGGCGGCGGCCGCGGACGGCGTGTTCGGCGACCAGGCGTCGTGGCTGGCGGGAGCCGAGGCGCTCCTGGAGCGCTACTTCGACCTGGAGGACCCGCGCCGACTCCAGCCGGCCGAGCGGGAGTTGGCGGTCGAGGTCGTGCTCGACTCGGGGCTTCGGCTGCGCGGGGTCGTCGACCGGCTCGACGTCGCCCCGAACGGCGCGGTGCGGGTGGTCGACTACAAGACCGGCAGCGCCCCGGCCGAGGCGTTCGAGGGTCGGGCACTGTTCCAGATGAAGTTCTACGCCCTCGTGCTGTGGCGGCTGCACGGCACCGTTCCGCGGCTGCTCCAGCTCGTCTACCTGCGCGACCGCGAGATCCTGCGCTACGTCCCGGACGAGGCCGAC
>DATGDX010000133.1:0-5047 GCA_035310665.1 Mycobacteriales bacterium
GAGGGCATCGCTCAGGAGGGCATCGCTCAGGAGGGCATCGCTCAGGAGGGCATCGCTCAGGAGGGCATCGCTCAGGAGGGCATCGCTCAGGAGGGCATCGCTCAGGGCCGGGAGTAGGGGTGTCCCGTGAAACCATTGTGCGGATTGCGGAACGATATTCTGATCGGAGTCAGTCATCGGCGCAGATGGGGCGGGTCGCCTTGGACGAGCACGCCTTGTCGGCCAACAGACGCCCGGTCGGGTGCGGGAACCGCGCCGCCCAGCCGTCGGATCCGACCCAACGTGGTCGCCTGCTCCCCCATCGTCTAGTCCCCGACTCAGCCGGTCGGTGATGCCCAGCCCGACTCGACGCTGCGACCCACCCAGGCCGTGGACGACACCGCACACCACGGCGACGGTCGGCCGTTCCCCGTGCACTTCCGACAGAACCGCGACCTCGTGCCGGAGGAGCGGCCGGGATGGCGCCAGACGGCGCGCGGCGGCTCGACGGGTTCATGAGACCGGGAGCCAAATCCCGCGTGGATGTCTCGGAAGCCTTCTTTTACGAGACGGATTGATCCGTCACTTCGTTGCGGAACCGTGGCAGGGTGTGGCGCGTGCCGATCAACCCCGGCAGGTTCTGGGGCAAGGTGTCCATGGTCGAGGAGGGACCGCTCGCGTGCTGGCCCCGGCTGGGGCACGCGAAGCCCGGACGGTCGGGCCTGGTGCGGGATCCCGGCGTGGGCGGCCCACCCGGGCCGTCCGCATGGTCTGGCCGCTCAGCCACCACTCCCTCTCGGCTGCAGGTGCTGCACGTGTGCCCAGCCGTCCCGTGCGACCCACCCATCTCGTGCTCGGCAGCCCGGCGGCGAACGCGGCGGATCGCCTGCGCAAGCGGTGGGTAGTGGCCTTCTCCCGCCCGCCACGGCCGACCCCCCGCATCCCGACGCCTGTGGGGCCCTTGAACGGCAATCATCGACCAGTCGTCGTCATGTCGTAAGCGCCAGCGGTCACCAGCCCATACACGAGGTGCGGCACCAGGTCGGACAGCCATCCCCGGGCCCCCCAACGGCGCGGATCGGTCGTGCCGCTGAGGATCGGCGGTAGATCGCCGACGGCCATCGCCGCGATCGCTAGCGCGACGCCGGCAAGCGGTGTCGGGATAGAACCGGTGCGACCACGGAGCAGCGCGTACACGAGCGCCACGCCGGTCCCGGTCGCATGTCCCAACAGGGCCCCAATGCCGGTGCGGCGGTGCGCGGCGGCGGCCTTCCACCGGGAGTCAAGTCGAGGTGCAGTGCCCGGGCCAGCTGTCCCGCGGCCTGGTCCGGAATGTCGCTGCGGGGTCTTCCTGTGACCGCCATGTCGAGGTACGTCGCGGCTTCCAGCGCCAGTGTCCCCGCTGCGCCCGCAACCAGCCCGGCACGCAAGGTCCGCTGTCTGCTCATCGCCGCCCTCCATGCTGGCTCTACGGTGTGCTAGCCGGGCTCTCCGTGACGCTTTCGGCGCGCAACGACGACGAGGTCGACGAGCGCGACCACCGCGGCGGGCACCGGGGCATGCACGACGACGAACACCCAGGCCGCCAGCGCGCACACCACGACGCCGAACCCCGCGAGGGCAAGACGCAGCGTCAGCGCGCTGCGCACCGGCGGTGCACCACCGATGCCAGCCGTGGGTCGTGGTAATCCTCGCGGGCACCCTGCGCAACGCCCGCTCGCGGTTCTCCGGCACGCTGACCTCCCCTCGAACGCGGCCGACAGGCTGGTCGCCGGGCCTCGCGCTCGCCCGCCGGCGTCCGTTCCTGACGGCAGAGTGACTGGTCATTGTCCAATGAGGGGCGTCTCAGGTACGGGCGTTTGTGAGGCGACTCGGCGCGATGACGTAGCGCAACCGCAGCCCCGATTAGCGGGCCTCTCTACAGGGCCCTCAGCCGCTCCAGCTATGTTGGGGGTCTCATATACGATTTCTAATGAGACGGGTGCGGGTGCCCTGTTGCCCACTGGCGCTGGCACGGCCTGTTGGTGTCCGTGGACCCTCCGCGGGAGGCGGTCAATACCGGACTCGTGGTCTCGTCCGGTACGGGCTGCGCCGCACGGACCTAGACGGGCTGGATCACGGTGTCGGGGCCAGGGAAGATCAAGGCCTCCTGGCCATCGGACCACCGCACAAGGTAGGGCGGCTTGCCATTCTCGCCGTGCACCTCGATGATCTCGCCGTGCCGTTCGGCGGCACCGACCCGCCGGCCAGGCACGAGGACCTTGTCTCCGACCGTTGCCTGCATCGCCATCTCCGCAGCTCTCGATAGTCCTGGCACTGTCCTCGGCGGCACAGTGGGACGACCGTATAGACCACCGAGCCGCGGCATCCGCCGCGGCCTGATCAACCTCGAGGACCTGTCCAGGATCCTTGACACAGCCCAAAGACACCCTCGCCGAGCCCGAGTGGGTAGACCTCCTGACCGATGCCGACCGCCGGCCTGACTCCGCTGTTCCACACCAACATGACCCCCTACGGGGAGGTCCAGCTACGCCGCGACGGGCGCCTAGACCTGTCCGACGCGTCGCGCGAGTGGACAGCACCGCGGCGCGGTGACGGTCGCAGAGATGCTCGGCCACGCCCGTTACAGCCGAGAGCCGAGGGACTCTGGGAGGCACTCCGCCAGGGTGACCGGGTACGGGGTGTAGCAGCGGTAGAACGCCAGGTCTGCGGTGCTCAGGTTGCGCCGCACCAGCAGCCACCAGTGCCCCCGCAGTTGCCGGCCGGGGTGGGCTGCGTCGCGTTCAGCCGGCACCGCGGCGCGGGGCTGCAGGGCGATCCAGGCCCAGGCATACCGGCGTGGGCCGTGCGCGCCGGCGCCGGCCGAGCGGACCTGCCAGGCCCGCCGCGGGAGGTCGGCGGCCATCTGCGCGGCGGTGCGGGTGGTGGCCGCAGCCACCGGCAGCCGGCGGTGGCCGGCGATGGCCAGGCAGCCGGCCAGCCGGGGATCGGCGCCGTAGACCTCATCGGCGGTGACCCAGCGGGCCGGGACGCCGGCGTCCAGGGCACGTTCGATCAGCGCGGTCGCCAACGCCGGCTTGGTCGCGAACCCGACCTCGGGGTCCCGGCCGCGTCCTTGGGCCGCCTCCTAACGAATAAAGGGAGAGGGATGCTTATTCGCGAACCTGTCGATGACGGGCACAGACCGCTAGCGGTTCGTGGAGGAAAGTATGAGTAAGGACTTACACGTCTACACCTACGGGTTCGACCCCTTTGTGTTCTCAGTCGGGGATGTCACAGTGTACGTCCATGGGGGAGCGCCAATCCAAGAGATCGTACTGTCCAAGATTGACGCCCCGATGGCGGCGCTAACCATGCCTAAGGATCCGGACCAGTTGCGCCGGTCGATCGACGAACGGACCAAACGTGATCAGCAGTTAAGGCTCGTCGTCGACCGCAAGGGACCAACACTCGAGCCCGCGAAGTTGGACGCGATCCTGACCGGGTTGCACGGGGCTCACGCGGACAATGTGAGCCTGCACTTGGTGGAGAATGCGAAGGACCTCGTTGACTAGGGGCTCGGGCGGGCTAGTAGGGGCGGCAGACCGTATCCGGGAGACTGCGAAGTGGCTAACGGTCAGTCTTGCCGCCATAGGCGGCATACTGGTCGCGGGTACCCAGTTAAGCGATATCGGAGCCCTCGAACCGGGCAGCAGACGGTTCTCGATAGGCATCATAGCGGCGGTGGTGGCGGCGGCGGGCAGCGCAATAGTTCTTTGGGCGACAACAAGCACTGCCACAGCGCCAGCGGTCAGCCTCACTAACCTGAGTAGTAGCCAACCCCCGGCGGGGACAAGGCAGGCACTCAATGATGCGTCGCTTTGCGGTGTCTATCGATCGATCGCCGAGTTGAAGACAACTTATGAGGCGGCGTTAAGGCAACGGCGCAGTGACTACGAAGCATGGCTTGCGGATCCGCAAGATCCTCAGAAGGTAGCGGCCGTGAAACGGGCAGATGCGGACGCCGTCAGCATCAGCAATGACGTCGGCATCCTGTTGGAGGTTGCGGCTTACCAGGCCCTCTCACACAGATGGGGGGTGAACCGGTGGTGGATGATGGGTGGGGCGGCTCTCGCTGCTGGAGGCATAGGGATATTCGCGTGGGCGGCAAACCCACCCGGGCCGGCAACAGCAAGCGTCGTTGCGCCTGGGCTGCTTAAGACGCCGACAGAGGCCACTGTCCAACTGACGAGCCAAGGGGAGGGAGTGCTCAGGGGTCGGATCGGCAAGCGTTGCGGAACGCCATTGAAGGTACTAGTCCTAGGGACCGCCGATGCTGGGCCGGACCTCCTCGTCGAACAGGCGGGTTGCGCACCAACACGATTCGTGTTGCTACCTAGCTGGGGGTCTGTCACGGTCATGGACCACTGAGCCTCCCATGGCACTAGTGTTGACGGGAACTCCGCCGCATGGACTGAGTTAATGGTCCCTGACGAGTTCGCGGTGGACGACGGCACTAGGCATCAGCACCGGCTGAGTCTGGTGCGAGTGGCGCGTCTCGTAGGGCAACCTCGCAGGCGTCTCGCGAACGGTCGTTAGTGAGACGGGGTCCGGTGGGACCCTTGCGGTCTCGGTGGCTGTCTCAAAGATGTAGGTCTTCGAGACCGGCTGGTGGTCGTCGACAGAGTCGATCTCCTCGTCTCATTAACGACCGTTACTGTGAACGCGCCTCAGCATGAGCCGGAACAGCTCACCGGTCACATACAAGCGCCGACAGGTGAGCTGTTCCGGCTCCTCGGCCTCTCTGGTCACCGGCGTGTCCCGACCCGGGGCAGGCAACCTCGGCTCGCTCCCGTCGACCCTTGCGACAGCCGCTGGTGGCCCCGCTGGGGGACTCGACCACCGCTCGGGTGTCGTGAGATCAGAATCGCGGCTAGCTCGCCAGCGCCTTGGCCTTGAGCTGCTCGTACTCCGCTTCCGTGATCGTGCCGTTCGCCTTGAGATCGGCCAGCCTCGCGATCTCCTCGGCGGGGCTCGAGGTGGTGACGGACTGGATGTACTGGCGGGTGGCGGCGTCCCGCCGCGCGGC
>DATGDX010000134.1:0-4170 GCA_035310665.1 Mycobacteriales bacterium
CGCGGAGGTCGGGTACCTGACGAATCCGGGCGACGCGGCGCGGCTGGCGACCCCCGCGTTCCGCGACCGCGTCGCGGAGGCGATCGTCGGTGCCGTGCAGCTGCTCTACCTGCCGCCCGACGTCGACACCGTCGGCGACCGGGTGCGGCTCCCAGTGCTGGTCGGCTGACCGACACCGGTGGTCTGAACAACTCGCCGGCGCGCGACCTCACACCGGCCGCAACGCGCCTTCCGGGCTCATCGACCCGAGCAGCCGTTCGAGCGCCACCTCGACGTCCTCACGCCAGGACAAGGCGCTCTTGAGCTCGAGCCGCAGACGCGGGAACCGCGGATGCGGCCGCACGGTCTTGAACCCGACTGCGAGCAGGAACTCGGCAGGCACGACGCAGTCGGACCGCTCCCACCGCGCGTCGCCGAACGCCTCGACGGCGCGCACTCCCCGCCGGGTCAGGTCCTTCGCGACCCCCTGGACGAGCATGCGGCCCAACCCCCCGCCCGCGAACTCGGGGAGAACGTGCGCGGTGGTCAGCAGCACCGCGTCGCCGCTGACCGGGCTCGTGGGGAACGCCACGGACCGCGGGACGTACAGCGGCGGCGCGAACAGCACGTAGCCGGCAGGGACGCTGTCGACGTAGACGAGCTTGCCGCAGCTCCCCCACTCCAACAGCGTCGCGGAGACCCAGGCCTCCTTCTCCAGCGCCGTGTCCCCGACCTCGGCCGCGCGCTGGCCCCCGACGGGGTCCAGTTCCCAGAACACGCAGTGCCGGCAGGTGCGCGGTAGGTCGTCGAGGTTGTCCAGCGTGACGTTGACGAGCCGCCGCGCCACGTCAGCCCTCCGAATGAGGGACGGGGAGGAGCGGGCATTCGGTGGCCTGGTCGACGCCGAGCGGGAAGTCGCCGGACGACATGGAACCTCCGGGCCCGTGAGCCGAGTGCGCGGCTCGGGCGGTGCGTCTGCGCCCGACCGAGCCCGCGTCGAATGCTAGCTGGAGCACGCGCCCGGTGCACGGTTGACCTGCCGCGGGCGCGCCCTCGGACGGCACCCGTCACCGACCATCATGAGCCCCGACCGGCACGGGCACGCGGTCGTCGGGCGCCATCGCGGCGAGGATGCGCTCCAGGTCCTCCAACGACGCGAACTCCACCACGATCCTCCCCTTCGACCGACCGACCGCCACCCGGACCCGCGTGTCGAACCGGTCCGACAGCCGGGCCGCGAGCTCCTCCAGTCCGGGAATCCCGGGACGGGTGTCGATGTGCCGGTCCGCGCGCCGGTGGGCACGCGGCGCCGCGTCTCCGGCAGCGACGATCTCTTCCACCGCGCGGACACTGAGGCCCTCCGCGACGATTCGGCCCGCCAGCCGCTCCTGGTCTTCGGCACGGTCGAGCGCGAGCAGGGCCCGCGCGTGTCCGGCGGACAGCACGCCGGCGGCGACCCGCCGCTGCACCGGCGCCGGGAGGTTGAGCAGGCGCAGCGTGTTCGTCACCTGCGAGCGTGACCGACCGATGCGGACGGCGAGTTCCTCGTGCGTCGCGCCGAAGTCCTCCAGCAGTTGGGCGTAGGCGGCCGCCTCCTCGAGCGGGTTGAGCTGCTCCCGGTGCAGGTTCTCCAGCAGCGCGTCGCGCAGCAGGGCGTCGTCCGGCGTGTCGCGGACGATCGCCGGGATCTCCGTGAGGCCCGCCCGCTGCGCCGCCCGCCACCGCCGCTCGCCCATGACGAGTTCGTAGCCGTCCGGGTCGGCCTCCCGGACGACGACCGCCTGTAGCAGCCCCACCTCGCGGATCGACGCGGCCAGCTCGTCGAGCGACTCGTCCTCGATCGTCGCCCGGGGCTGCCGCGGGTTGGGCCGGACGGCGTCGACGGGGACGTGGACGAACCGGGCGCCCGGAGCGGCCCACGCTCCCACCGCCCGGGCCCCCGACGGAATCAGAGCCTCGAGCCCCCGCCCGAGGCCGCCTCGCCGAACCGTCACCCGATCTCCTTTCCGCCCGCCACGCATGGCACCCGCACCCCGCGGTCCGCCAGCTCGCGAGCGGCCTCGAGGTAGGCGAGAGCCCCGCGCGACGCCGGGTCGTAGGTCATCACCGACTGGCCGAAGCCGGGCGCCTCGGAAACTCGGACGCTGCGCGGGATCACCGAACGCAGCACCTCGTCGACGAAGTGCCGGCGCACCTCGGCCGCGACCTGGTCGGCGAGCCGGGTCCGGCTGTCGTACATCGTCAGCAGGATCGTCGAGACGTGGAGGTCCGGGTGCAGGTGGGACCGGACGAGGTCGATCGTGCCGAGCAGCTGGTTGAGACCCTCGAGCGCGTAGTACTCGCACTGAATCGGGATCAGCACCTCGTCGGCCGCGACCAGCGCGTTGATGGTGAGGAGCCCGAGCGACGGCGGGCAGTCGATGAGCACGTAGTCGACGTCGGGGGCGTGCGTTCGCAGGGTGCGCCGCAGCCGCGACTCGCGGGCGACCATCGGCACCAGCTCGATCTCGGCCCCGGCCAGATGGACGCTCGCGGGAGCGCACGAGAGGCCGGGGATCCCCTCCACCGGCACGGCGACGTCCGTGAGCGCCCGGCCGCCGATAAGGACGTCGTAGACCGAGGGCGCCGACCGTTCGTCGTGCCCAAGCCCCAGTCCGGTCGACGCATTGCCCTGAGGATCGAGGTCGATGACGAGCACCCGGAGCCCGTGCTGGGCGAGCGCAACCGCGACGTTGACCGCGGTGGTCGTCTTGCCGACCCCGCCCTTCTGGTTGGCCACCGCGAGCACGCGTCGGGTCCGGGGCCGCGGAAACCGGCGCCGCGCACCCCGCGGAGGCACCGACGACAACACGCGGACGGCGGGCGGCTGGTCCGCGGGGCCCGGCTCGATGGGCGCGAACGGCTCGGTGGGCGCGCACGGCGGGGTGGCGTGCGGCGCGCCGCTCGCCTCACCCTCGACGCTCCAGGGTTCGGAGTCCGGCTCGGTTTCACGTGAAACCAGCTCGTCCGGCCACCCGAGACCGCCGGTGCCGGAGGTTGCCGGAGGATCCGTACCGCCCGGGCCCGGCCAACCCAGGCCGCTGCTCGTGCGTCCTCGGCGTGTCACCGTCGTCGCCTCCTCGATGCTGCGGGCCGCACCCGTCGCGACGTCGACGTCAGTGTCCGGTCCCCGGAGCCGGGGACCACGACGACGACCCGAGTGGGTGGATAGACCACGTCAGCACCGACGGTGTGGATGTGCGCACTCGACACGCCGAGTCGGCGCAGCATCGGTCGCACCGCGGCGAGTTCCTGCTCGGCTCGCCGGCCTTTGATCGCGAGGACCTGCCCGCCGGGGGCGGTCAGCGGGACGGTCGCGGGAAGCAGTCGGTCCAGGGGACCGACGGCGCGGGCCACCACGGTGTGGGCGCGCACCGACCCGACGAGCTCCTCGCCCCTCCCACGACGGACCTGCACGGGAAGCTCGAGTGCGCTCACGCACTCGCGGAGGAACTGAACCCGCCGTTCGAGCGGCTCGACGAGCAGAACGGAGAGATCCGGCCGCGCCAGGGCGAGAGCGATCCCCGGAAGCCCGGCACCGGATCCGACGTCGACGACGGTCGCGTTCGGAGGGATCAGCGCCTCGACGACCGCACAGTTGAGCAGGTGCCGCTCCCAAAGGCGGCCGACTTCGCGGGGCCCGATCAGGCCGCGCACGACGCCGTCGGCCGCGAGCAGGTCCGCGTAGCGGACGGCCGCGTCGAGCCGCGCGCCGAACACCGCCTCAGCGGCTGCGGGAGGACGCGGGGCGGCGTGCGGCGCTGGGGCGCCGTTCCGCTCGTCGCTCACGTCCATCTCTGGCCCGCCCGTCCAGAGGAGGGGTCAGAAAAGGGCGCTGAGGCGCCCACGCGAGGCCCGGCGCCGACGCGGCGCCGGGCGCGCTCACCCGGGGCGGACGACGACACGCCGCTCGGGCTCGACCCCCTCCGACTCGCTGACGGCACCCGCCTCGGCGACGGCGTCGTGGACGACCTTGCGTTCGAACGGCGTCATGGGGTCGAGGGTGACGGCCCCTCCGGACCGCATCGCCTCCTCGGCCGCGCGCCGCCCGACGCCGGTGAGCTCCTCGCGGCGTCGCGCGCGGTACCCGCCGATGTCGAGCATCAACCGCGACCGGACACCGGTCTGGCGGTGGACCGCGAGCCGCGTCAG
>DATGDX010000135.1:0-1694 GCA_035310665.1 Mycobacteriales bacterium
AGCGCGTCGTCGATGACGGCCCCGAAGATGATGTTCGCCTCGGGGTGGGCGGCGTCCGCGACGAGCTGCGCCGCCTCGTTGATCTCGAACAACCCGAGGTCCGAGCCGCCCTGGATCGACAGCAGCACCCCGTGGGCCCCGTCGACCGACGCCTCGAGCAGCGGGCTGGAGATCGCCATCTCGGCGGCGGCGGCGGCACGGTCGTCGCCCCGCGCATGCCCGATGCCCATCAGCGCGGAACCGGCGCCGGACATCACGGACTTGACGTCCGCGAAGTCCAGGTTGATCAGACCGGGGGTGGTGATGAGGTCGGTGATGCCCTGCACACCGGACAGCAGCACCTGGTCGGCCGCCTTGAAGGCGTCGAGCACGCTGACGTTGCGATCCGAGATCGACAGCAGCCGGTCGTTGGGGATGACGATGAGCGTGTCGACCTCGTTGCGCAGCTCTTCGATGCCGGCCTCCGCGGACAGCGCCCGGCGGCGACCCTCGAAGGCGAACGGCCGGGTCACCACGCCGATCGTGAGCGCGCCGAGGGATCGGGCGACGCTGGCGACCACGGGGGCGCCGCCGGTGCCGGTCCCGCCGCCTTCGCCGGCGGTCACGAACACCATGTCGGCTCCCTTGAGGACCTCCTCGATCTCGTCGCGGTGGTCCTCGGCCGCCTTGCGGCCGACGTCGGGGTTGGCGCCCGCGCCCAGCCCCCGCGTGAGCTCGCGGCCGACGTCGAGCTTGACGTCGGCATCCGACATGAGCAGGGCCTGCGCGTCGGTGTTGATGGCGATGAACTCGACGCCCTTGAGGCCGGCCTCGATCATCCGGTTGACGGCGTTCACGCCGCCTCCGCCGATCCCGACGACCTTGATAACCGCCAGGTAGTTCTGGGGTGCTGCCACGACGAGGGACCTCTCGACGAGCTTGGGGCCGACCGGGGGCATGCCCGATCGACACAACGGATCGGGGAGACCGCGCGATGGCGCGGGGAACCGCCACCGAGCGACGACGGGACTCGGCGCGGCCGTTCCGCCGGGCCAGACCCTAACCCTCAAGTAGACGCTTACAGTTATGTCAACCTGAAGGCTGGCAGGGAGAGTAGGTGGCACGCGCGACGAGGGTCAAACACCGGACGCGGCGTGTCGCGGTTTGCCGTGGAGGGGCGAATCGGGTACGGGCGAACACTCGACGGCAGCGGTTGCGAGTCGGTCAGCGGGTCGTCGGCACGTCCGGGACGCTCACGTCGTACACGCCGGCGCCGCGCGGCAGCAGCGCCGCGAGCACGCGCGCCTTGCGGGCCGCCCGGTCGGGGCCTCCCCACAAGACGCTCGCGCCGCCCTGCAGCCGCAGCGTCATCGCCTCCGGGTCGTCGGCCGTCACCTCGGTCACCCGGGCGCGAACCGGCGGTGGCAGCGCGGCCAGGACGTCGAGCGCGGCGCACGTGGGTGCCTCACCCGTGCCCGGACGGGAGACGCGCAGAACGGCGACGCCGGGGGGCGCGCTCGGAACGCGGGCGAACGGGACCCCGCGTCGGTCCAGCAGGGCGATGCCCCCCTCCCCCGGGGTGCCCTTGGGCGCCTGCCCGGCGCCCGCGATCGGGACGGCGACCATCGCGCGCCGCTCGACCACGGCGATGCGCACGGTGCGCGGCCACCGGCGCGAGACGTCGACCCGCGCCACGGGGCGCAGCGCGGCGACGC
>DATGDX010000136.1:0-1541 GCA_035310665.1 Mycobacteriales bacterium
CGACCGACAGATCCGAGGAAAGACAACGTCGTCAGTCCGAAGTGCGAGTCAGGAACGCCCGGGAGCACCGGGCATCGCGATCCTGACGGCCGTCCATCGCTGTGGGGGTCAGGACGCCCGGGGACACGCGCACCGATACTCCGATACTCACTATCCGAGTGAAAGATCGCCTCGTTGGGCAGCGGCAGGCGGGCGGCGGCCATGCCCAGCGCGTCGACGACCAGCTCGGCGCGCATGTGGTCGGCCATCGCGTACCCCAGCAGCGCGCGGGTGGCCAGGTCGAGCACGGCGGCCACATACAGCCAGCCCTCCCCGGTGGCCAGGCAGGTGATGTCGCCGACCATCCGGGCACCCGGCCGCGCCGCGGACACGGTCCGCGGCCCCGGGCCCCGCTTCCCGCACCGGCGGCGAAGTCCCGGCCGATCAGGTCCGGCGCGGGGACGGCCCGCTCGTCCGGTCGGGTCAGGCAGCGGCGCCGGCGCTGGTGGCGCCCGGCCAACCCGGCCGCGCGCATCAGCCGTTCCACCCGTTTGCGGGACACCCGCAGCCCGTGCGCCGCGCGCAGCTCCGCGTGCACCCGCGGCGCGCCGTACACCCCGCCAGACTCGCCGTGGATCCGGCGGATCCGCTCGGTCAGCGCCCGGTCGGACAGCTCCCGGTCCGACGGCGACCGGCCCGCCCAGGCGTAGAACCCGGACGCGGACACGCCCAGCACCCGGCACAGTAGCCGCACCGGATAGCTCGCCTTCTCCGCGACGATGAACCGGTACCGGGTCACCGGGTCGTCTCCCTCGCGAAGAAGGCCGCGGCTTTTACCAAGATCTCCCGTTCGGTGCGCAGCTCGGTGACCTCCCGCCGCAGCCGGCGCAGCTCCTCGCGCTCGGCGCTGGTCAACTCCCCCGCTGCCCCCTCACCGCGGTCGACCGCGTCCTGGTGCAGCCAGCCGCGCAGCGTCTCCCGGCTGATCCCGAGATCGGCAGCCACCCGCTGCAGCGGCCGGCCGGAATGACGGGCCAACGCCACCGCATCCGCCTTGAACTCCGCTGGGTACCTCGATCGACGTCCCACCCGGGACTCTCCCTCCCTGGGCATCACTGCCCAGTCTCGGGTGTCCGTCAAAGCGGGGGAAGTTCACAGCCCGGTGGGGTCGACCAGCGGCAGCCGGGCCAGGGTGTCCGCGTCGATCCCGGTGGACTTGGCGTGTCGGGAGAAGAACCGCCGCAAAGCGGCGGCCTTGGCCGAGGACACCCGGAAGACGACGTGCCCCCGGGAGACGAAGAACACCGCGATCGGCAACCACGCCGCCCCGGTCGGTTCGATCACACCTCGAGCCGACAGCCGGCCGGGGCGCCGGCCAACGCCGCCCGCTCCAGCTCGGTCAGGCTGGCCACCGTTCGGATAGGCCCGGCGCCGACACACCTCGCTTCCGTCGCCGCGCAGCACCCGCACCGTGTGCGCCGACGCGATCCCCAGGTCGATCCCCACCAACCGTCGTTCCATCGGCCCCTCCCCACCCTGCCAGTCGACACCCGACGGCCCGC
>DATGDX010000137.1:0-5945 GCA_035310665.1 Mycobacteriales bacterium
CCGCGGACCCTCGATCACCACCATCGTCCCGCCGTCCGTGACCTCCCAGCCGTCGTCGCGCGCCGCCTCCGCCGCGGCACGTCGACCGCGGGGGCAGTAGGGGTCGGCGAAGGCGACGTGCACCGCGCCGGTGTCGTAGTAAGTCTGAGCGCGTCCCGTCGTCCGGTCGACGAGTTGGTCGGGAACGACGATCGCGCCCGCGCCCAGCTCGGGGCGCAGAGAGCCCACGGCGCACGGCGCGAGCACCTCACGGACGCCGAGCGTGCGCAGCGCCCACAGGTTGGCCCGGTAGGGGATGCGGTGCGGCGGGAAGCGGTGGTCGCGGCCGTGCCGGGTGAGGAAGGCGACCGGTCGGCCAGCCACGGTCCCGACGACGGGCGGGTCGCTGGGTGCGCCGTAGGGCGTGTCCACCGCGACCTCGACCGCGTCGTCGAGGAACGCGTAGAAACCGGATCCCCCGATGACCCCGACATCGGCCCTGTCCACGCCCGTCCCCCCTTCCGGCGACATCCAAGGGGACCCTAGCGACGCTCCACGACCCGACACCCGGGTCGTCCACAGTGCGCGCCGTGGGACGTGAGCTCGCGATCAGGCCACCTTGCCGGAGTCGCCGGCTGGCTTGGCCGCGGCCGCCGCCGTGCTCTCCGCCGACTTGCCCTCCGCCGACTTGCCCTCTGCCGGCTTGCCCTCTGCCGGCTTGCCTTCGCCCGCCCTGCGGTCCGCGGCCTTACCCGCCCCGGCCCCGTCCCCGGACGGCTTTCCCGCGCCCGCCCGGCTGTCCGTGCGGTAGAAGCCCGAGCCCTTGAACACGACGCCGACCGGGGAGAACAGCTTGCGCAGCCGGCCCCGGCAGGAGGGGCACTCGGTCAGCGGGTCGTCGGCGAACTTCTGCACCACCTCGAGGCGTTCTCCGCACGCGGTGCAGGCGTACTGGTAGGTCGGCACCGGCTTCCTCCTCCGCGCTCCGCGGACGCTCGACTGGCCCCCCGACTGGCCACCCGACTGGCACCCTGGCTGGCACTGTAACGCCTGAAGTGCTAACGGTCTTCCCGTTCCTCCTCACAACCCGCACCCAGCCGGGCGAGACGGCCGGCGCGTGGTCAGCGCAGCGGCAGCGGCCCCATCGGCGTGAGCGCGGCATCGACGAGGCGGTCGTGCGGTTCCACCGGCAACGGCTCGGCGAGGACCTCGTCGGCGTACACCACTGCGATCACCGGCACGTCCGGGCGCACCCGGGCGAGGACCCGGTCGAAGCTGCCGCCGCCGCGCCCCAGCCGACGAGCGGCCCGGTCGACCGCGAGCGCGGGCACGAGCACCAGGTCCACGGTGGCGATCGCGGCGCGGCCGAGCGACGGCCCGATCGGCTCCCGCAGCCCGAAGCGCCCGGCGCGCAGCTCGTCCGGTCCCGTGTACGCCGCCCAGTCGAGGTCCCAGTCCGGTAGCAGCAGCGGCAGCAGCACGCTGGCGCCGGCGTCGGCGAGCCGGTCGAGCAGCGGCAGGGTGGGCGGCTCGACACCGACCCCGGCGTACGCCGCGACGAGCCGGGCGGGTGGCAGGGCCGGCGCGGTGGCGGCGAGCGCGTCCCCGGCGGCGACCACCTCGGCCGGCGCCCGGGCCGCTCGGGCGGCGAACAGTCGCGCCCGGAGCGCCGCCTTCGCCGCGCGCACGTCCGGGACCACGCGCCCATGCTGGCATTAGGGTGCGCCCATGGCAGTTCCCGCGGTGCCGGTCGCGGTGAGGTCGGTACGCCGGTGAAGCCCGTCGACGAGCACCTCGCCGGCATCCTCGCCGTCGTCGGGCCGCTCGGCGACTTCGAGGTCAGCCTGCTCGATGCGCACGGCTGCCTGCTCACCGAGGACGTCGTCGCACCGCACCCGCTGCCGGCGTTCGACAACTCGGCGATGGACGGCTACGCCGTGCGGGTCGCGGACGTGCGCGAGGCCTCCCCGGCGACGCCGGTCACGCTGCCCGTCGTGGGCGACATCCCCGCCGGCAGCGTCGCGCCGTTCCGGATCCAGCGCGGTTTCACCGCACGGATCATGACGGGGGCGCCGGTCCCGGCGGGAGCCGAGGCGGTCGTGCCGCTGGAGTGGACCGACGGCGGGCTGGCCCAGGTGCGCATCGAGCAGGCACCGAGGCCGGGGCAGCACATCCGCCGCGCTGGCGAGGACGTCGTGGCCGGCACCACGGTGCTGCGGGCGGGCACGTACCTCGGCGCGGCCCAACTGGGACTGCTCGCTGCGGTGGGACACGCCCGCGTCCGCGTCCGTCCCCGCCCGCGGGTCGTCGTCGTCTCCACCGGGGCCGAGCTCGTCGAGCCCGGGACCGCGACGGACGTCGGGCAGATCACCGACTCGAACAGCTACACGCTCACCGCCGCCGTACGGGAAGCGGGCGGCATCGCCTACCGGGTCGGCATCGTCCCCGACGACCCGCGCACCCTGCTGTCCGCCCTCGAGGACCAGCTCATCCGGGCCGACGTGCTCGTGACGACCGGCGGGGTCAGCGTCGGGGCGTACGACGTGGTCAAGGAGGTGCTGTCGCGCCTCGGCACGGTCACGTTCGACCGCGTCGCGATGCAGCCGGGGATGCCGCAGGGTTTCGGCACGATCGGGCCCGACAACACACCGATCTTCGCGTTGCCCGGGAACGCGGTCAGCGCGTTCGTCTCGTTCGAGGTGTTCGTCCGGCCGGCCCTGCGCCGGATGCTCGGCGCGCAGCCCATCACCCGGCCCGCGGTGCGCGCCGCGCTCGCGGCGCCGATCACGTCCCCGAACGGGAAGCGGTCGTACGCGCGGGGGGTCGTCGAGGCGCGCGACGGCGGGTACGTCGTGACGCCGCAGACGGGGCAGGGCAGCCACCAGCTCGCCGCGCTCGCCGCCGCGAACTGCCTGGTCGTCGTCCCCGAGACCGTCACCGCGCTCGACATCGGCGACGAAGTCGAGGTGCTGCTGCTCGAGCGGAGACGGCTGTGAACCGACTCACGCACGTGGACGAGACCGGCGCGGCGCGGATGGTCGACGTGTCCGGGAAACCGGTGTCGACGCGGACGGCACGGGCGACCGGGCGCGTGCTCGTCGCTCCCGAGGTCGTCACGCTGCTGCGCGGCGGCGGCGTGCCCAAGGGGGACGCGCTCGCCGTCGCCCGGCTCGCCGGGATCATGGGGGCGAAGCGCACCCCGGACCTCATCCCGCTGTGCCACCCGATCCGGGTGTCCGGCGTCACCGTCGACTTCGTGATCGGCGACGACGGCGTGCAGATCGAGGCGAGCGTGCGCACGACGGACCGCACCGGCGTCGAGATGGAGGCGCTCACCGCCGTGTGCACCGCCGCGCTCGCCCTCGTCGACATGGTCAAGGCGATCGACCCTGCCGCGGTCATCTCCGACGTCCGCGTGGAGGAGAAGGCCGGCGGGGCCTCGGGGACGTGGACCCGGGGATGATTCGCGCCCTGGCCGTCACCGTGTCCACCCGGGCCGCAGCGGGCACCCACCCCGACCGGTCCGGCCCGCTTCTCGTCGAGCTGCTGCAGGCGGCGGGCTGCGTGGTCGACGGCCCCGTCGTCGTCCCGGACGGGGACCCTGTCGAGGCGGCGTTGCTGGAGGCGGTGGCGCAGGACTACGACATCGTCGTGACGACCGGCGGCACCGGGCTCACGCCGACGGACCGCACGCCGGAGATGACCGGCCGGGTGGTCGATCGCGAGGTGCCCGGGATCGCGGAGGCGATCCGGGCCGCGGGCACGGCGGCCGGTGTGCCGACCGCCGTGCTGTCTCGTGGGGTCACCGGGCTGGTCGCACGGACCCTCGTCGTCAACCTGCCGGGGTCCACCGGCGGCGTCCGGGACGGAATGCGGGTGCTCGGTCCGCTGCTCGCCCACGTCGTGGACCAGGTCCGCGGCGGAGACCACTGAGCCGCCGTGCAGGGCTGGCCAGCCGTGCTCGCCGACGGCCCGGTCGGTCTGCGGCCGTTGCGGATGCGCGACGCGCCGGTGTGGTCCGAGCTGCGCCGCCGCAACGCGCAGTGGCTGGCTCCGTGGGAGGCGACGCCGCCCGGTGAGCCGGCCGGCGTCCGCGTCGGTCCCGCGTCGTTCGCGGCGCTGCTGCGCGTCGCCCGCCGCGAAACGCGGCTCGGCACCGCGCTGCCGTTCGCGGTCACCTACCGCAGCGCGCTCGCCGGGCAGCTGACGATCGGCAACATCGTGCACGGATCCGCCTGCTCGGCGTACGCCGGGTATTGGCTCGACGGCGCGCTCGCCGGGCGAGGGATCATGCCGACGGCGCTGGCGCTCGCCGTCGACCATTGCTTCGCCACCGTCGGGCTGCATCGCGTCGAGGCCAACGTCCGCCCGGAGAACGAGGCGAGCCGGCGTGTCGTGGAGAAGCTCGGATTCCGTGCGGAGGGAATCCGCCGCCGCTTCCTGCACATCTCCGGTCGGTGGTGCGACCACGTGTGTTACGCCGCCACCGTCGAAGACGTGCCAGAGGGTATGGTGCGCCGCTGGCACGCCCGGCGCAGCGACACACTGGCGTAGATCCAATGGATTCGGGCGCGCAGCGCCTAACGTTGCGGGCGTGGACGGGAGCACCCGGTGAGCGCCCTCATTTACGCCGCGATCGTCGCGATGTGGGCCTACTTCCTCGTCCCGATGTGGCTGCGCCGGTCCGACGTCGCGCCCGTCGAGGCCGCGCCCGCCGACACCACCATGCCCGGGGACGCCGCCTTCGGCAGCATGTCGGAGCCGGCGCCGGAGCGTCCGCCGGCCGGCGGGCGAGTGTCCGCGCGGCGCTTGGATTCCTCCCCGTCCGCCAGGTCCCACGAAAGGCCGGCCGGCATGTCGTCCGCCCCGCGTCCGCGCCATACCACCGACGACCGCGCGACCCCGCACCCGCCGGACGACCGGCTCGCCCGTCGCCGTTCGGTGTTGCTCGTGCTGCTCGCCGCCCAGGTGCTCATCGTGGCCCTCGGGCTGGCCGGAGTGCTGCCGCCCTGGACCGCGTTGCTCGTGCTCGCGCCGCTCGCGGCGTACGTGACCCACCTGCGGGCCGAGGCGCGCCGCCGTGCCGAGCAGCGGCGCGTCCGGATGCAGGTGCCCGCGGAGTCGACCACCCCCGTCCCGTCGCCCGCTCCGGCAGTTCGTCCGGCGAGTGGCCCCGAACCGCAGCTGTTCGATCTGGCGGCGATCGAGGCCGCCGAGGCCGCCTCCCGCGCCGCGCTGCGCCCGAAGGCGACGGGAACCTGGGACCCGGTTCCGGTGCCTCCGCCGACCTACGTGTTGAAATCGCGCGCGCAGTCGCCCCCGCCCCGCGATCCCGGTGCCGCCGACCGCGGCCGCAGCACTACTCCTCGCTCCGACGGCGGCGGGCAGCATGCGGTGAACCACTGACGTTTGCTACCGTGGCAGCCGGTTTCGGGGCTGTAGCGCAGTCTGGTAGCGCACCTCGTTCGCATCGAGGGGGTCAGGGGTTCAAATCCCCTCAGCTCCACCGCGAAACCGCACGTCAAGCCCCGATTGCCACCTAGACATGATCGCTCCATGATAATTTGTCACCAGTTTGTCACCGAAAACCAGGTGCCATTCGGTGGCACCTGGTTCAAATCGATGCCACTGGACGACACGAGCAGTCGGTCCAGAGACCTATCCGGAGCGCACGCGATCAGCCACCCTCGTACGACTGCGAGCCTCGTTCTCGCTGACGACGGTCCTGGCGACGGGGACTCCAGGGTCGCGAACGACGTGTGACTTGTCGTAGCCCCTCGTGAGGGCGTCTGGCAGCTCCGCCTGGTCGAACAGCGCGTCACGTTGGGAGGAATAGTCAAGACCTGTGGATCGGCGTGGCACGCGACTTGCTGATCACCTCCTGACTCGTCGGGTCGTTCGACCAGCTTGCCCTTCTCGAACCTGGCTCCTGCGCGGACCAGAGCAACGAGGTGTGGCGCGTTCAC
>DATGDX010000138.1:0-1771 GCA_035310665.1 Mycobacteriales bacterium
GGCGGTCAGTGCTCCTCGGCGAGGGCACCGGCGACGTACAGCGCGGTCAGCAGCGTGAAGATGTAGGCCTGCAGCACCTGCACGAGAGCCTCGAAGAACGTCATCACGATGCCGATGAGGAACGAGAAGCCGCTGAGCACCGTCAGCACCCCACCGGCGTGCAGCAGGTAGTCGCCACCGAGGATGAAGACGAGAAGCAGCAGGTGCCCGGCGAACATGTTGGCGAACAGACGGAGCGCCAGCGTGAGCGGCCGGACGATGATCGCCTGGGCGAACTCCAGCGGGGCGACCAGTGGATAGATCACCCACGGGACGCCCGGCGGGAACATCATCGTCTTGAGGTAGCCGACGATCCCCGCACGGCGGACGCCCACGTAGTTGAAGATCAGCCAGGTGAGCACCGCGAGCACGGCCGGGAAGGCGATCCGCGACATCGTCGGGAACTGGATGAACGGCACGATGCCGAACAGGTTGTTCACGAGGATGAACGTGAACAGGGCGACCAGGTACGGGACGTAGCGTTCGAAGCCCTGCCCGATCACGTCGCGCGCGATCCCGTTGCGCACGAGGTTGTAGAGCCCCTCGCCGGTGAACTGCAGCCGGCCCGGCACCAGCGCGGCCCGGCGCGCGGTCACCAGGAAGAAGGTGGCGATGATCACCACGCTGAGAAACGCCAACAGCATGGGCTTGGTGATGTCGCCGAAGATCGGCGGGAGGACGAAGTCGCGGCTGCTCGGCGGCTGGAAGGTGTCGCCGCTCGCCGCGAGCACCAGCAGCCTCACGCGCTCTCCTCTCTCGTGGCGACCGGGGTGCGGGCCTCCGCTGAGGAGGGCAGCGCCGCGAACCGCCTGTCAGGCCCCGGTCACGGCCTACCGTACCGGACGTAGACGATGTAGATGGACGTGGCCATCCCCACCAGGAGCCCGATCAGCACGACGAACCGGGTGCCCAGCCACCGGTCGACGAGCAGCCCCGCGCCACCCCAGACGAACAGCCCCGACAGCAGGTACCCGAGGATCGACCAGGCGTCCCCGGGGTCCGTCCGACGACGCCTGCCCTGCCCGCTCCCGTCGGCGGGCCCGCCCTCAGCCATCGTGCGGCGACCTTAGCAACCCGCCCCCGCCGAGCGGTCGACCCCGTCACCGCCGGTCGTGGCGGGGTGGGGACGGCGGCACGGTCACGTCCAACGGGACGCGCAGCCGGGCCACCGCGCGTGCCTCGGCGACGAGCCAGACGACCGCGCACACGATCACGGACGCCCCGAACGAGTCGGGGTGGAACGCCTCGGTGCCCCGGAACAGGACGAGGAACAGCCCGAGCAGAGCGATCTTGGCCGTGTAGGTCGCCATCGCGACGCCCATGACGGTCGCCGGGCTGCGCTGCGCGGTGCACCGGGCGACGAGCAGCCCCGCGCCGAAGAACCCCTCGACGAGCGCGGCACCGACGGCGGCGCCCACCAGACCGTGGGCGCCCGCGGCGGCGGTCGCGGCGGCGGCCACGGCGAGGGCGGCCACGCCGACGGGGACGACCGCGGCCCGAAACATCGAGGCGCCGACGGCAAGGCCTCCCGGCGGCCGGGTCAGCGGGCGACGGATCAGGGGGCCACGGATCGGGGGATGGCGGCTCACCCGGTCAGGGTCGCACGCCGCGGTTCGGCGTCCCGACCCGCGGCAGGGTGCTCGCGATCACGGCGAGCAGCGCGAGCACGCCGACGACCAGCAGCATCGGCCGAGGGCCGCTGGTCATGCTCATCGCGACGCCGCCGAACCCG
>DATGDX010000139.1:0-1954 GCA_035310665.1 Mycobacteriales bacterium
CAGTGACCTGTCGCTGCCGGACGTGCTGCGCCGGATCGTGGCGCTGTCCGCGGAGCTGGTCGGCGCCCGGTACGCCGCGCTCGGGGTGATCGGGCCGGACCGCAAGCTGATCGAGTTCATCAACGTCGGCATCGACGAGGAGACCCGGGAGCGGATCGGCGACCTGCCGACCGGCGGCGGGATCCTCGGGCTGCTCATCGACCAGCCGGAGCCGCTGCGGCTGCACGACCTTGCCGAGCACCCGGAGCCGCTCCGGCTCGACGATCTCACCACGCACCCGGCGTCGTACGGCTTTCCGCGCGACCACCCGCCCATGCGCACCTTCCTCGGCGTCCCGATCCGGGTCCGCGGCGAGGTGTTCGGCAACCTGTACCTGGGCGAGAAGCGGGGGGCGGCGCGGTTCACCGAGGAGGACGAGCAGGTCGTCCTCGCGCTGGCCGCGGCCGCCGGGGTCGCGATCGAGAACGCGCGGTTGTACTCCGAGGCCCAGCAACGGGAACGCTGGCTGCGCGCGGCCACGGCCATCGCCACCAGCGTCCTGTCCGGGTGTCCCACCGGCGAGGTCCTCGACCTCGTCGCCGCGCAGGCCCGCCGCCTCGCCGCCGCCGACGTGGCCCTGATCGCGCTGTGCGAACCCGACGAGTCGCTGCTCCTCGAGACCGCCGACGGGGAGGACGTGGACGGGCTGCTGGGCACCCGGCTGCCCGCCGACTCGCTCGCCGGCGAGGTGGTGGCGCGGGCCGCCTCCGTCATGATCGACGACGCGAGCGGGGACGACCGGGTGCAGCACCCGTTCGTGGAGGAGATCGGGGCCGGTCCGATGACGCTCGTCCCGCTGGGGACGGCGGACCGGGTCCTGGGGACCCTCATCCTCGTCAACCGCAAGGGCGGCCCGGCCTTCCCGCCGCCGGTCGTGGAGATGGCGCAGTCGTTCGCCGGCCAGGTCGCGCTCGCGCTCGTCCTCGCCGCCGCGCAGGAGGATCGCTCCCGGCTCGCGGTCTTCGAGGACCGCGACCGGATCGCGCGCGACCTGCACGACCTCGTGATCCAACGGCTGTTCGCCGCGGGGATGATGCTGCAGGGTGTCGGGCGGATGGTCGACCGGCCGGATACCGCGGCGCGCATCGCGCGCGCGGTCGACGAACTCGACGAGACGATCCGCGAGGTGCGATCGACCATCTTTGCGCTGCAAGCCTCGCCGGGGGAGGAGTCACCCAGCCTGCGGGCGCGGGTGCTCGCCGAGGCGGCTCGCGCCGCCCGCTCGCTCGGCTTCGACCCGACCGCGAGCTTCACCGGCGCGATCGACGCCGCGGTGCCAGACGCGATCGGCGAGCACGTGCAGGCGGCGCTGCGGGAGGCGCTGTCCAACATCGCCCGGCACGCGCGGGCGTCCCGCGCCGAGGTGCTGCTCGAGGCGTCCCGGGACCAGGTGTGCCTGACCGTCACGGACAACGGGGTCGGAATCCCCCCGCATGGGCGCCGCAGCGGGCTGCGCAACATCGTGAGTCGGGCGGAAGGCCTCGGGGGGTCGTGCCACTTCGAGCCCGTCGACCCGCAGGGCACCCGCCTGACCTGGCGGGTGCCCCTGCGCGCGTCCGGTCGACCCGGGCAGGGGTGAGCCGGCGCCCCGGGCCCCCGGGTCGCTGGGTGGCGCTGGAGGTCGCTGGGTGGCGCTGGGCGCGCCTACGCGGGCGCGGACGAAGGCGCCAGCCGGGCGCCGGCGGGCAGTCGCCGACCGGACACGACGACGGGAGTGATCCGGATGAAGTGGCTGTCGGCCCCGCCGGCCCACTCTGGAAGCGGCAGCCGCATCAGCGCCTGACGCTCGACCGGGTCGCTCACCGACGCGGCGGTGCCGGTCACCGCCACGCTCCAGCCGACCTCGCCCTGGGCGTCGACCGAGTCGGCCTCGAACGCCACGACCGTGTTCCGCGTCGCGGTGGCGAGCTTGGTC
>DATGDX010000140.1:0-5570 GCA_035310665.1 Mycobacteriales bacterium
GACCACGAGCCCGGGACGGGAGACCGGTCGATGGGCGTGCGGGACGGTGAGCCAGACGTCGGGCGAGCCGACGGTCTCGATGCCGTGCAGCCGTGCGGCGGTCAGGTGGCTGAACCAGGCACGCGGGCCGCAGTGAAGCCGCGCCGCGACGGCCAGGGTCTCGCGCCGTCGTTTGGTGGTGCCGGCGCAGTAGACGCCGGGATGCACGGCGACCCAAAGCCCGCTCGCCAGGCGCGCCGCGATCTGGCCACGGGTGAACCCGGCCGCGAGGGCCTGTGCCCGTAGGAACGCCCCGGCCTGGGTGTGCGCCGCGGCGGCGAGTGTCCGATCGGGCGATTCGTCGGCTGCCATACGGCGAGGGTCTGTGACCACGCCCGGGCGGTGCACGCGCCTCGACGATCTGTGGATCCCGTCGGCAGCTGGGGAGATCGTCGGGGACATCGTTCCGCGTGACTTCGGCGTCAACTTCCCCGACGATCTCCACGACGATCACTGCAGGTGGCCCGGCGAACGATCACTGCAGGGGACGCCGAGGCGGGCACCTGGCCGATCACCACGGCCCGCCCGGGCGGGGGGCCGCGGTACCGCGGGCTGCGACACTGCCCGTCATGCGCATCGTCGTCCTCGCCGGCGGGTTCGGCGGCGCCCGGTTCCTGCGCGGCCTGCTGCGCGCCGAGCCGGGGGCCGAGGTCACCGTGGTCGGCAACACCGCGGACGACATCACCTTGTTCGGGCTGCGCGTCTGCCCGGACCTCGACACTCTGATGTACACGTTGGGCGGCGGCGTCGCGGAGGACCGCGGCTGGGGGCGGGCCGACGAGACGTTCGTCGTGCAGGGGGAGCTCGCGGCGTACGGCGTCGAACCCAAGTGGTTCGCGCTGGGCGACCGCGACGTGGCGACGCACGTGGTGCGCACGCAGATGCTCGGCGCCGGCTACCCGCTGTCCGCGGTCACCGAGGCGCTGTGCGCCCGGTGGCGCCCCGGGGTGCGGCTGCTGCCGATGAGCGACGACCGGGTCGAGACCCACGTCGTCGTCGACGACGGCCAGGGGCGGCGGGCGGTGCACTTCCAGGAGTACTGGGTGCGGTGGCGCGCCGAGCCGCCGGCGCTCGCGGTCGTGCCGGTCGGCGCCGAGTCCGCGACGCCGGCGCCGGGCGTGCTGCCGGCCGTGGCCGCGGCCGACGCCGTCCTGCTCGCCCCGTCCAACCCGGTCGTGTCCATCGGCACGATCCTCGCCGTGCCCGGGATCCGGGCCGCGCTGGTGGACGCGCCCGCCCCGGTCGTCGGCCTGTCCCCCATCGTGGGGGGCAGGCCGATCCGCGGAATGGCGGACAAGGTGCTGCGCGCGGTCGGGGTGGAGCCGTCGGCGGCCGCGGTCGCCCGCCACTACGGCGCCGACCTGCTCGACGGGTGGCTGGTCGACGAGCGGGACGCGGGCGCGGTCGCGGAGGTGGAGGCGGCCGGGATCCGGTGCCGGGCCCGGCCGCTGCTGATGACGGACGACGAGGCGAGCGCGGCGATGGCGTTGGCGGCGCTGGACCTGGCCGCCGGCGCCCGCCGGTGACAGGGCCGGCGAGCCGCCCGGTGCGGCTGGAGGTCTGGGGCCTCGGCGGGCTTCCGGAGATCGGCCCGGGCGACGACCTCGCCGCCCTGATCGCGGCCGCCGCGCCGGACCTGCGCACCGGCGACGTGGTCGTGGTCACGTCCAAGGCCGTGAGCAAGGCGGAGGGCCGGCTGGTGCCCGGTCCCCGCGCCGCAGCGGTCGACGCGGAGACGGTGGCGGTCGTCGCCGAGCGCGGCGCGATGCGCATCGTGCGGAACCGCCACGGGCTCGTGCTCGCCGCCGCCGGCGTCGACGCGTCGAACGTCCCGCCAGGCACCGTCGCGCTGCTCCCGGAGGACCCGGACCGCAGCGCCCGCGGGATCCGGGCCGGGCTCGCCCGGCGGCTCGGCGTCGACGTCGCCGTGCTCGTCACCGACACCATGGGCCGGCCATGGCGGCAGGGCCTGGTCGACGTCGCGATCGGCGCGGCGGGGCTGGGCGCGCTCCGCGACCTGCGCGGCACCGCCGGGCTGGAGGCGACCGTGGTCGCCGACGCGGACGAGCTCGCCGCCGCCGCAGAACTCGTCATGGGCAAGCTCGCCAGGGTCCCGGTCGCGGTCGTGCGCGGCTTCCCCGCCCTGCCCGACGACGGGCGCGGCGCGGCCGCCCTCGTCCGGCCGCCCGCGGAGGACCTGTTCCCGCTCGGCACCCGGGAGGCGATGCGGGCCGCGGTCACGAACCGCCGGACCGTCCGCGAGTTCGCCGCCGACCCGGTGGACCGGGACGCCGTGCTGCGCGCGGTCGCCGCCGCGGTGACCGCCCCCGCACCGCACCACACCACGCCCTGGCGGTTCGTGCTCGTCGAGACGCCCGCGGTATGGCGCCGGCTGCTGGACGCGATGCTCGGGGCGTGGACCGACGACCTGCGCGGCGACGGGTTCGACGACGCCGCGATCGCCCGGCGCACCCGCCGGGGAGACGTGCTGCGCCGCGCGCCGTACCTCGTGGTGCCGTGCCTGGTCCCCACCGGCGCGCACGCCTACCCCGACCCGCGGCGGGCGGCCGCGGAGCGCGCCATGTTCCTCGTCGCGATGGGCGCCGGGGTGGAGAACCTGCTGGTGGCCCTGGCCGCGGACGGGCTCGGGTCGGCCTGGGTCTCGTCCACGATGTTCTGCCCGGACGTGGCGCGGCGGGAGTTGGAGCTGCCCGCCGACTGGGAACCGATGGGGGCGGTCGCGGTCGGGCGCCCTGCGGCGGAGCCGCCGCCCCGCCCCCCCCGCGACCCGGCGGAGTTCGCGCTCGTCCGCTGAGCGGGTTCAGAAGCCGCGGATGTCGACGGGGGCGAGCCGCGGGCCGAACCGCGGTTCGCGGATCCCGGCGCGCTCCAGGAGCCGCACGACGCGGTGGCGGTGCCCGGCGTACGGCGCGAGCAGCGCGAGCATCCGCGCGTCGTCGGCGTGGGCATCCCCGGCGAGGGCCCAGCCGACGAGCCGCGGCAGGTGGCAGTCGCCCACGGAGACCGCGTCCGCGTCACCGTGCGCCCGCTGCCGCACCTCCGCGGCGGTCCACGCCCCGATCCCGCACACGGTGCGCAACCGGCGGTCGGCCTCGGCGCCCGGCAGCTCGACGGTCTCCTCGAGCCGGCGGGCGACCAGCGCGGCCCGCCGCACGGTCGCCGCCCGCCGCGGGTCGACGCCGAGCCGGTGCCACTCCCACGACGGCACCGCCGCCAGCACGTCCGGGCCCGGGCAGACGCGCATCCCGGGCGGCGCCGGACCCGGCGCCGGCTCGCCGTAGCGGCGCAGCAGGTCCCGCCACGACCGGCGCGCGTCGGCCCCGGTGACCCGCTGCTCGAGGACCGCGGGCACCAGCGCCTCCCAGACCGCTCGGGTGCGGGGAATCCGCAGCCCGGCGTGCCGGCGGGCGAGGTCGCGGAGCAGGAGGGTCCCGGGCCGCCAGCCGCCCGGATCGTCGCGCGCGCCGAGGAGCTCGGGAACGCCGGCGAGCGCCCACCCCGCGCCCGGCCCCCACGCGCTCGCGACCACCGCACCGTCGCCCTCGGCCAGCCGCACCGTCGCGGGACCGTCCGGGGTGCCGAGGGCGCGCCAGATCGCGCCGTCGGGCGTCACACGGAACGCGGGGTCACCGGCGCGGCGCCACAGCGGGGCGAGGGTGCCGCGCAGGTCCAGCGGCCCCTGCGGACGCCAGCAGCGGCTCGGCATGCGCGCAGTCTGGCCGACACGGCGGGGGAACGTCCCGACGGCGTCACACGTCGTACACCCCGGTCTGCCTACACTCGCCCCACACCGACAGGAGACGAGAGCAGCTGTGGCCACGCACACCAGGGACCGCCGCGCGAGGGTCGAGGAGATGCGCCGCGCGCAGGCCCACGCGGAACGGCGCAAGACTTTCGGCTTCATCGCGGTCGCCGTCGTGGTCGGCCTGGTGCTGGTGGCCATTCCGGTCGCCCAGGTGATCCTCAAGGCGCGCAACGACCCGGCCCGGAAGCCGCTGTCCGCGTTCGGCGTCGCGCCCGCCGCGGCCGCCTGCTCGCCCGTCGAGAGCCCGGCGGTGACCGCGGCCGGGCTGCACATCGGTCCGGGCACGAACCAGCCGACGAAGACCCGAGCGCGCTACAGCACCGTGCCGCCGACCTCCGGCGAGCACTACAACCTGACCGCCGCGCTTGGGCGCAAGTTCTTCGCGCCCAACGACGGGCCCAAGATGGAGGAGCTGGTCCACAACCTCGAGCACGGGTACACGGTGCTCTGGTACGACGACACGGTTCGTGGCGCGCAGCTCGAAACGCTGCGCGACCTGCTCGCGCGGGTCACCCGCGACTCGCCGAAGTTCGTGGTCGCGCCGTGGGACCCGTCGTACGGGCAGTTCCCGGCGCGAAAGCACATCGGGCTGGCGACCTGGGGCCACAAGCAGCTGTGCGGCCAGCTCAGCGGCGAGGTCGTCGGCGCGTTCGTGAAGCGGTTCCCGCCGTCGCAGGCGCCGGAACCGGGCGGGGCGTGAATCCACTCACCAAAGGAGAGTCGTGCCGCGTGCATTGATCACCGGGATCACCGGTCAGGACGGGCTGTACCTCGGCGAGCTGCTCGCCGCCAAGGGCTACGAGGTGTTCGGGCTGGCCCGGGGGCAGAGCAACCCGAAGGTGGTGACCGTCGAGCAGGTGATCCCCTCCATCCAGCTGATCGAGGGGGACCTCACCGACCTGCCGTCGCTGATCGCGGCGCTGGAGGTGTCCCAGCCGGACGAGGTCTACAACCTGGGCGCGATCTCGTTCGTGGGGCTGTCGTGGAAGCAGGCCGAGCTCACCGGCGACGTGACCGGCCTCGGCGTGCTCCGGGTGCTCGAGGCCATCCGCATCCACACCTCGAACGACATGGGGCAGGTGCGCTTCTACCAGGCGTCCAGCTCGGAGATGTTCGGCAAGGTACGCGAGGTGCCGCAGCGGGAAACCACGCCGTTCCACCCGCGCTCGCCGTACGGCGTCGCCAAGTGCTTCGGTCACTACATCACCGTCAACTACCGCGAGTCGTACGGCGCGTTCGCCTGTTCCGGCATCCTGTTCAACCACGAAAGCCCGCGCCGCGGCTACGAGTTCGTGACGAGGAAGGTGACGCGGGCGGTCGCGCGGATCGCGCTGGGGCTGCAGGACTCGATCGCGCTCGGCAACCTGGACGCGCGGCGCGACTGGGGGTTCGCGGGGGACTACGTCGAGGCGATGTGGCTGATGCTGCAGCAGCCGCAGCCCGACGACTACGTGGTGGCGACCGGGGAGACGCACTCAATCCGAGAGCTGCTCGACGTCGCGTTCGCGCGGGTCGGGATCGACGACTGGTCGCCCCTGGTGACCCAGGACCCGCGGTTCTTCCGCCCCGCGGAGGTGGACGTGCTCACCGGCGACGCGACGAAGGCGCGCGAGCGGCTCGGCTGGCGCCCGCGCGTCGGGTTCCGCGACCTCGTCGAGATGATGGTCGACAGCGACCTGGATCTGGAGAAGCGGCTGGCGTCGCA
>DATGDX010000141.1:0-5262 GCA_035310665.1 Mycobacteriales bacterium
GCGGCCGCGGCGACCCCGGTCGACCGGCGCGGGTTCACCCGGCCGCTGCTCCTGACCGCGGACGAGGTGGCGATGGCGCGGGCCGGGGGGCACACCGCGGCCGACGCGCTGCGCGACCCCGCCCCGGGCGACGAGGAGCGCTGGCGGCGGCCGATGCGCTACTCCCGCTGACCGGCGCGCTACTCCGCGGGCATCGGGTCGAGGGTCGCCGCCCCGTCGCGCCGGGCCACCGCCGCCCCGTCGCGCCCGGCCACCGCCTCCACGACCCGGCGGGCGAGCCACTGCGCGGTGAGCCCGCCCTCGGCCAGCACCTGCGCCCGGCTGCCCTGGTCGAGGAAGCGCTGGGGGAGCCCGAAGTCGCGGACCGGGACGTCGACGTCCGCGTCGCGCAGCGCCTGCGCGACCGCGGCACCGACCCCGCCGACCCGCCCGTTGTCCTCGACGGTGACCACGAGACGGTGCTCGGCACCGAGGGTCACCAGCGCGGGGTCGACCGGCTTCACCCACCGCGGGTCCACCACCGTGACCCCGATGCCCTGCGCCGCGACGCGCTCGGCGACGTCCAGGCAGACCTCGGCCATCGCACCGACCGCGACCAGCAGGACGTCGCGGGTCCGCGCCTCGCGCAGCACGTCGACCCCCCCGACCCGGGCGACGGCCGGGATGTCGGGCACGACCGGGCCCTTGGGGAAGCGCAGCACCGTCGGCGCGTCCGCGACGGCGACGGCCTCGCGCAGCAGGGCCCGCACATGGGCACCGTCGCGGGGCGCGGCGAGGCGCAGGCCGGGGACGACCTGCAGGATCGACAGGTCCCACACCCCGTTGTGCGACGGCCCGTCGTCCCCGGTCACCCCGGCCCGGTCGAGGACGAACGTCACCCCGAGCCGGTGGAGCGCGACGTCCATGAGCACCTGGTCGAAGGCGCGGTTGAGGAAGGTCGCGTAGATGGGCACGACGGGGTGCATGCCGCCGAGCGCCAGGCCCGCGGCCGACGCGACGGCGTGCTGCTCGGCGATGCCGACGTCGTACACCCGGTCGGGGAACGCCTGCGCGAACCGGCCGAGCCCGACCGGCTCGAGCATCGCGGCGGTGACCGCGACGATGTCCGGCCGCTGCGCGCCGAGCGCCACGACCTCGTCCGCGAACACGCTCGTCCACGACGGGGCCGCGGTCGCGACCGGCCGGCCGGTGACCGGGTCGATCAGTCCCACCCCGTGCAGGCAGTCGGACTCGTCGTTCTCCGCGGGCCCGTAGCCGTAGCCCTTCCTGGTCACGCAGTGCACGACCACCGGGCCGCCGAACGCCTTCGCCCGGCGCAGCGCGGACTCGACGGCCGCGACGTCGTGCCCGTCGATCGGCCCGACGTACTTCAGGCCGAGGTCCTCGAACAGCCCCTGCGGCGCGAGCACGTCCTTGAGGCCCTTCTTGATGCCGTGCAGCGTGTCGTACAAGGGGGGGCCGACGAGCGGGGTGCGGGTCAGCGCGCCCTTCACGACGTCGAGGATCTGCTCGTACCCCGGGTTGAGTCGCAGCGCCGCGAGCCGGTCCGCGAGCCCGCCGACGGTCGGCGCGTAGGAGCGGCCGTTGTCGTTGACCACGACGATCACGGGCCGCTCGGGCGCGGCCGCGATGTTGTTGAGCGCCTCCCAGCACATCCCGCCGGTGAGCGCCCCGTCGCCGACCACCGCGACGACGCTGCGGTCGCGCTCGCCGCGCAGCGCGAACGCCTTGGCGAGCCCGTCCGCGTAGGACAACGCGGTGGAGGCGTGCGAGTTCTCGATCACGTCGTGCTCGGACTCGGCGCGGCTCGGGTAGCCGGACAGCCCGTCCCGCTGCCGCAGCCGGGCGAACCCGGGGGCGCGCCCGGTGAGCAGCTTGTGCACGTAGGCCTGGTGACCGGTGTCCCACAGGATCCGGTCCCGCGGGGACTCGAACACGCGGTGCAGCGCGATGGTCAGCTCGACCGCCCCCAGGTTCGGGCCCAGGTGCCCCCCGGTGCGCGAGACCGCGGCCACGAGGAAGTCGCGGATCTCCGCCGCCAACTGCGGCAACACGCCGGCGGGCAGGCGCCGGACGTCCTCGGGAGCGCGAACCGTTTCGAGCAGGGTCACGGCTCGTCTCCTCCGGGGTCGGGGCGTCGTCGCGGCGACGTGCGCTTTCGTCGTCGTCGCGACAGTGCGCATTCTAGGTGCCGGCCAGGCACCCGGTGAGGAACACCGGGAGCACGCCGGCGGCCGCCGCGTCGCGCCCGTCCGGGGTTCGCCACCCCGCCCCCGCCCACCCGGTCGTCCCTGCGGGAGCCCGGGCAACGAGCCGGCCGCCGGTGACCAGCAGTCGGCCTCCGCGCGTCTCCACGTAGGTCCACTCGCCGGTGCCGCCGCCGGGACCCGGCCCGAGGAAGACCCGCACCTCGGTCGCGGCGGGGACGCCGGCGGCGCGCAGCGCGGCGGCGTACGGCGCGCTGCCCGGTCGGGGCACCGCCCACCCGTTCACGCAGGTCTCGCTGTCCGCGCCCTGCGCGGTGTAGTCGGCGGAGGGGCCGATCACTCCTCCCCCCGGCCGGCTGGCCGCGCCGCCGGGGAGCACGGGCTTGTTCTGCGTCGGGTCGAACGGGTTGCGCCGGTGGGCGCAGCCCGCGAACGGCGCCGCGAGCAGCGCGAGGATGCCGAGCAGCACCACGAGCAGGCGGGCCCGGCGAGGAGCCGGCGGCGCGCCGGTCGCGTCGTCCGGCCGGCTCACGCCCGCCCGCGTGCCTGCCGGCCGCGGCGTGCCAGCGCGTCGATGGTCGCGGCGACGAGCAGCACCGCCCCAGTGATCATGAACTTCACCGCGGAGGACTTGTTGAGCAGGTCGAGACCGTTGCTGATCGACCCGATGACGAGGACGCCCAGCAGCGCGGAGTAGGCGCTGCCCCGCCCGCCGAACAGGCTCGTGCCGCCGATGACCGCTGCGGCGATCGCGTTGAGCAGCAGGTCGCCGCCGCCGGTCGATTGGTTGACTGCGGTGAGCCGGGCGGCGGCGAGGACGCCACCCGCCGCGGCCATCGTCCCGGCCAGCACGAACACCGAGATCCGCACGGCCGTGACGTTGATCCCCGCCCGCCAGGCCGCCTCGGGATTGCCCCCCACCGCGAAGATGTGCCGGCCGTACGCCGTGTGCCGGGTGACCAGGTCGAAGACCACGACGAGCCCGACGAAGATGACGAGCGCGAGCGGCACCCCGCGGTCGCGGTTGAGCCAGTAGGCCAGGAAGAACACGCCGACGGCGAGCAGGGCCGCGCGCACCCCGATGACGAGCGGCGAGGACGCCTCGAGGCCCGCGGCGCGCCGCTGCCGGCGGGACCCGAGCGCCTGGAGCACGAAGACCGCCACCACGGCCGCGGCCAGCAGGTAGCCGACGACGTCACCAAAGAACGTGTACACCAACCGGCTGACCCCGGTGCCGAACGGCAGGTTGACGGTCCCGGTGCTGCCCAGCACCTGGAGCAGGACGCCCTGCCACGCGATGAGCCCGGCGAGGGTCACCACGAACGAGGGCACGCTCGTCACCGCGAACATGAACCCCTGGAAGGCCCCGATGGCGGCGCCGAGGACGAGCGCGGCGAGGACGGCCACGACCGGGTGGACCCCGTGGACCGCGAGCACGGCCATGACCGCGCTGGTGAGCCCGGACACCGCGGCGACCGACAGGTCGATCTCGCCGAGCAGCAGGACGAGCACCACGCCGACCGAGATCGTGCCGACGGCGGCGACCTGGAGGATCAGGTTCGTGACGTTGCCGGGCAGGAGGAACCGGTCGTTCTGGGTCTGCAGGTACAGGCAGATGACCACGAGCCCGATCACGACCGGCAGCGCCCCGAGCTCGCCGCCGGTGACCCGGCGCCGGAACGCCCCGAGGTGCCCCCGCACCCCCTCGTCGCCGGTGAGCCGGGGATCGCGCTCGACCGAGGTGGTCACGACCCCACCCCGGCCGGTCCCACGTCGGTCGCAGCGGCGTCGGCGTCCGCCGCCCCGGTGATCGCCGCGACGACCTGCTCCCGGGTCGTTCCGGCGACATCGAACTCACCGGCGTTGCGGCCCAGCCGCAGCACCACGATGCGGTCGGCGACCGCGAACACGTCGGCGAGGTTGTGGCTGATCACGACGACCCCGAGCCCCCGGTCCCGCAGCCGGCGGATCAGGTCGAGCACCTGCGCGGTCTGCGCGACGCCGAGCGCGGCGGTCGGCTCGTCGAGCAGCACGACCCGCGGCTCCCCGATCAGGGACCGGGCGATCGCGACGGATTGCCGCTGCCCGCCGGACAACGAGGCGACCGGGGTGCGGACGCTGGGCAGGCGCACGGACAGGGTCCAGAGCAGGTCGGTCGCGCGCCGCTCCATGCCGACCTCGTGCAACCACCCGACGGCGCCGGCGAGGCCGCGGCGGCGCTCCTCGCGGCCGAGGAACAGGTTGCCCGCGACGTCGAGGTTGTCGCACAACGCGAGGTCCTGGTACACGGTCGCGATGCCGAGGGCGGTGGCGTCGTGCGGATCGGCGATGCGAGCGAGGCGGCCGGCGAAGCGGATCTCCCCCGCGTTCGCCGGCCCGACTCCCTCAATCACCTTGACGAGGGTCGACTTGCCCGCGCCGTTGTCCCCGACGAGCGCGACCACCTCGCCGCGGCGGACGCTGAAGTCGACGTCGGTCAGCGCCTGCACCGCGCCGAACTGCTTGGAGATCCCGCGCAGCTCGAGCAGCGCCCCGTCGCCCTCCCCGCCCGTCACGCGGTCCGCCTCCCCTGCGGCGCCGTCAGCGCAGCCCCGCCTGGGCGCAGGCCTGCGCGTAGGCGGGGGTGCAGATGTCCCGCACGGTCCAGAACGTGTCGGCCAGGACCGTGTCCCGGATGTTGTCCTTCGTCACCGTGATCGGTTGCAGCAGGATCGACGGGATGTCCGCGGCCCCGTTGTTGACGGTCCGCCCGGTCACCGGGGTCCTGCCCCGCAGCAGCTGCACAGCCAGGTCCGCGGCGGCGGCGGTCTCGGCCTTCGTCGCCTTGTACACGGTCATGTACTGCTCACCCGCGATGATCCGCTGGATCCCCGCCAGCTCGGCGTCCTGGCCGGTCACGGGGGGCAGCGGCGTGATGCCGGCCGCCTTCATGGCCGCGATCGCGCCACCCGCGGTCCCGTCGTTCGCGGCGTACACACCGATGATCCGATCTCTGCCCAGTGCCGTGATCGCCTGGTCCATCTGCTGCTGCGCCTTGTCGGGGCTCCAGTCCGGC
>DATGDX010000142.1:0-4390 GCA_035310665.1 Mycobacteriales bacterium
CACTGGACAACACCACGACATAGGGCGACCGACGAGACATCGCAGCCTCCGACAGCAGGCACAGCCGGGAGGCTCGGCGCTTCCCCTCGCCGAGACAGGGGAAGAACTTACACCGACGTAATTCGGGCGGCGACCACTAGGACGCCTTGACCGCCGCGACGAGCTGGGTCAGGGATTCCTTCGCGTCGCCGAACAGCAACGTGGTCTTCGGGTTGTAGAGCAGCTCGTTCTCGATCCCCGCGAACCCGGGACGCATCGAGCGCTTGAGGAAGACCACGTTCTGCGCCTGGTCGACCTCCATGATCGGCATTCCGTAGATCGGGCTGCCGGGGGACGACTTGGCCGCGGGGTTGACGACGTCGTTGGCGCCGATGACGAGCACCACGTCGGTGGACGGGAACTGGGGGTTCACCTCGTCCATCTCCTTGAGCTGCTCGTAGGGCACGTCGGCCTCCGCGAGCAGGACGTTCATGTGCCCCGGCATCCGTCCGGCGACCGGGTGGATGCCGTAGAGCACCTCGACACCCCGGTCCGCGAGGACGTCGGCGAGCTCGCGCAGCGCGTGCTGCGCCTGGGCGACCGCGAGCCCGTACCCCGGCACGACGATCACCTTGCGGGCGTAGGCGAGCAGGATCGCGATGTCGTCCGCGCTCGCGGAGCGCACCGGGCGGGTGTCCGCACCGGCGATCGCGGTTGCGCCCATCGTCGAGCCGCCCGCGAAGGCGCCGAACAGGATGTTGGTGATCGGACGGCCCATCGCCTTGGACATCAACTGGGTCAGCAGCGTCCCCGAAGCACCGACCAGCGTCCCGGCGACGATGAGCAGCACGTTGTTGAGCACGTAGCCGGACGCGGCCACGGTCAGCCCCGTGAAGGCGTTGAGCAGGGAGATGACGACGGGCACGTCGGCGCCACCGACGGGCAGCACGAACAGCACCCCGAACACGAGCGCGAGCAGCGCCGAGAGCACGAGCAGCAGGACGCTGTCGGTGAGCAGGACGAGCAGGCCGAGCACCACGGCCGCGCCCGCGACCGCGGCCGAGAGCACCGACCCGCCCGGAAAGGTGATCGGCCGCCCGGTCAGCAGCTCCTGCAGCTTCGCGAACGTGATGCCGGAGCCGGTGAACGAGATGCACCCGACGATCGCGCTGAACACGACCGCGGCGACGACCCCGAGCGATTCGCCGGGCCCGGCCCGGACGAACTCCACGATCGAGACCAGCGCCGCGGCGCCGCCCCCGACGCCGTTGAAGATGGCGACGAGCTGGGGCATCGCGGTCATCCGCACCCGTCGCGCGGTGGGAACCGCGATGGCGGAGCCGACGAGCACGGCGATCAGGATCGCCACCCGGTTGCCGAGCCCCCGCATGGCGAAGGTCGCCACCACCGCGACCGCCGCGCCGAACGCGCCGATCAGGTTCCCGGATCGGGCGGTGGGGGGCGAGGACAGGCCCCGCAGCGCCAGCACGAAGCAGATCGCGGCGAGCAGGTAGGCCAACTCGAGAGGCACGCCGGTCATCGGGCACGCTCCTTGCCCCTGAACATCTCGAGCATCCGGTCGGTGACGACGAACCCGCCGACGAGGTTGGCCGTGGCGAGCAGGGTGGCGATCACTCCGAGCGCCAACTCCAGAGCGTTGTCCGCGTTCCCCGTCACGAGGATCGCGCCCACCAGGATGATCCCGTGAATGGCGTTCGCCCCGGACATCAGTGGGGTGTGCAGGACCGTCGACACCTTCGAGATCACCTCGAAGCCTGTGAAGACGGCGAGCACGAAGATCGTCAGTAACGCGACACCCTCGCTCATTGCCCAGGCACCTCCACCCGGATCTCCCCGGCGTGCGTGACGCAGCAGCTGGCCACGATCTCGTCGTCGAAGTCGAGCGCGAGGTCGCCGTCCCTGACCAGCAAGGTGACCAGGTTCACGACGTTGCGGGCGTACAGCGCGCTCGCGTGCATCGGCATCTCGCTGGGGAGGTTGCGCGGCCCGACGACGGTGACGGTGGAGTGGCGGACGTCCTCACCGGCGACCGTGAGCTCGCAGTTGCCGCCCGTTTCCGCGGCCAGATCGACAATCACCGACCCCGGGGGCATCGCGTCGACCATGTCGGTCGTCACCAGCACCGGAGCGCGGCGGCCGGGGATCGCGGCGGTCGTGACGACCACGTCCGACTTCGCGACCTCGGCCCCGATCAGCTCCCGCTGCCGGCGCAGGAAGTCCTCGGTCTGCGCGGCCGCGTATCCGCCCGCGCCTTCCTGGCTCTCCAGCGGTAGTTCGAGGAAGGTCGCGCCGAGGCTGCGCACCTCCTCGCCCGCCGCCACGCGCACGTCGTACGCCGACACGACCGCGCCGAGCCGCCTCGCCGTCGCGATCGCCTGGAGTCCGGCGACCCCGGCGCCGAGCACGAGGACCTTGGCCGGTCGCACGGTGCCGGCGGCGGTCATGAACAGCGGGAAGAACCTGGGCAGCCGCTCCGCCGCGCGCAGCGTGGCCCGGTAGCCGGCGACCAGGGCCTGGGAGGACAGCGCGTCCATGCTCTGCGCCCGGGTGATCCGCGGCAGCCGCTCCAGGCTGAGCGCGGTGACCTTGCGGGCCGCCAGCGCGGGCAGCAGCTCCGGGTAGGCGCTCGCGGGCAGGAAGCCGGCCGTCAAGGCGCCCGGCCTCAGCCGGTCCACCGCCTCCGGCGCCAGCGGCTGCACCGTCAGCACGATGTCCGCGTCGCCCAGCACGTCGCCGGGCTGGATCTTCGCCCCGGCCAGGATGTACTCCTCGTCGGAGGCGAACGCCTCCGAGCCGGCTCCCGACTCGACCAGCACCTCGACGCCGAGCGCGCGCAGCTTCGCGACCGTTTCCGGAACGGTGGCGACGCGTCGCTCGCCCGCAGCTGTCTCCCTCGGCACTCCGATGCGCACGGGTCGAACTTAGTAGGGCGGGGATCGGCGCCCGCGCAGGCCCCACCCCGCCACGCCGAGTCACCTCACCGGAGCCTCACCGGAGCCAGCCGCGCCGCAACCCGAGCGCGACCGCGCTGGCCCGGGTCGAGACCCCGAGCTTGGCGAAGACGGCGTCCATGTGCGCCTTCACGGTCTCCGCGGAGATGCCGAGGGCGGCCCCCGCCTCCGCGTTGGTCAACCCCTCGGCGACCGCGCGCAGCACCTCCCGCTCGCGGGGCGACAGCGGGCTGGCCCACTCCTCGAGCAGGGCGAGGGCGGCGCGGGCGCCGTCGCAGACGGCGTCCGCGCCGTGGCGCCCACCCCGCGCCGTGGCGTCCCGGAACGCGCGCCCGCCGAGCAGGATCCGAACCCGGGGCGCGGCAGCGCGGATCAGCCGCAGCGGGGCGGTGAGCGCACCGCGGGCCGGGGGATCGTGCATCCCGATCCCGACCGCGAGCAGGTCCTGGGAGCGGCCGGCGAGTGCCCCGATCTCCTCCGGCGGCAGCTCGCCCGCGACCACCGCGCGGAAATGGCGCTGCTCGAGCAGGTGGGCGAGGACGTGCAGACCGAACACGTGGCGCTCACCCTCGAGGGTGACGAGCAGCACGGTGCCGAGGTGGGCGGCCGTAGGTGCCCCCCGCAGCCGGGCGACCAGCATCTCGGCGGCCGCGGTGGCGAGGTGCTCGTCCGCGACACGCAGCCGTCCCCGTGCCCACCGGTCCCCGATGTCGTCCAGCACCTCGACGACGACGTCGTACAGGTCGACGAGCGGCAGGCCGTCGGCGAGCAGCGCCCGGGCCTGCTCCTCCGCGACGAACAGGTCGGCGGCGGCCAGCGCCTCGCGAAAGGGGCCCGTGTCCAGCCGCACGTGCTCTCCTTCCTCCCCCGCCTTCCTCCCCGCGGCTCCTTCAACGACCTGCAACGGTAGGCCGGAAACGAGAGCGAGCCGACGGTCGGGCGACGATGCGCCGCACCCCGGCCTGAACTGGTGCCGTTCGCCCAGGTCGTGGCCCTATGGTGCGTCGCTTCCGTCCCTTCACGGATCGACAGGAGACGGTCATGGCGACCTGCGGATGCCGGACGGCGTGGCGGTGAGCCAGGCGGCAGATCGGGATCGATGGCTGTGGGCTGGGGGCACGGTCTTCGACGTGGTCCTCGGCGGGGAGCACACCGGGGGCAGCCTGGCGCTGCTCGACCAACGCGCCCGCCAAGGGGACGCCACGCCGGTGCACGTCCACCGCGGTGAGGCCGAGGCGTTCTACGTGATCGAGGGAGCGATCACGGCCTGGGCCGGCGACGCTGCCCTCACGATCGGCAGCGGAGGCGCCGTACACCTGCCCGCCGGGCTGCCGCACGCGATTCGCGTCGACACCGTGCAAGCGAGGATCATCGTCCTCACCGCACCGGCAGGCTTCGCCGACTTCGTCCGCGCAGCGGGAGTGCGGAGCGAGGGTGAC
>DATGDX010000143.1:0-3468 GCA_035310665.1 Mycobacteriales bacterium
GCGCTCGAACTGGCCCATGTTCTCGGTGTTGATGCGGAAGTAGGCCTGCAGCGGGATCTCGACGTGCACGCCCTTCGGGACGTAGATGAACGACCCGCCCGACCAGACCGCGGTGTTGAGCGCGGCGAACTTGTTGTCGCCGGGCGGGATCACCGAGCCGAAGTACTCCTGGAACAGGTCCTCGTGCTCGCGCAGCCCGGTGTCGGTGTCGAGGAAGACGACCCCTTGCCGCTCCAGATCCTCGCGAATCTTGTGATAGACGACCTCGGAGTTGTGGACGACGAGCCCCTCGGCGAGGAAGTTGTGCGGCCCGTCGACCTCGACGTCGTACACCGGCTCGACCGCGTAGGGCTCGATCTCGGTGATGCGCGCGAACCCGAGGTGCTCCGTGACGTGGGTCCGGAACGTCGTTCCATGCGCGCTCGTGTTGGTGTGGAAATAGGCGCGGCGCCCGAAGCGCCCCACGCGCTTGGGATTGCGGCAGTCCAGCCGGTCGAAATCACCGGTGATGGGCATGCGGAAACCCGTGACGAGCCGGTCGCGGTCGAACGGGTGCGGGCTCGCGAACTCGAAGGGTCCCGAGGCACGCAAACCGCACAGCTCCACGAGCTCACGTCCCTGCTCGAGGAGGGGGAAGCTCGCACTCGTCAGCAGAACCGAGCCGGAGCGGGCCGGCCCCACATAGCCGTCCGCGTCGACCCAGCCGCCGAGGAACGCCAGCCGCTCGTCGAGCGGCAGGCCGAACACCCAGTCCGGCACCCGCTTGGCGTGGGCACCGCCCGCGAAGCCCATCTCGACGAACCAGTCGACGAGCGGGCGTGAGTTGACGACCACCCGGTCGTCGTCGGCGGCGTGCGCGGTCAGCCCGAACTGCTCCGAGACCACCCGTGAGATCTCGCCGCGAAGCTCCGGGTCGCTCGCCGGAACCGCGAATTGGACGCGGTGGGTGCGGCCGGAGTCCTGGAGGTTGCCGTCCCCGACAAAGAACCCGAGCAGCCACAGCAGGTCGGGAGAGGTCCACACGGGACCGAACACGAAACCGTCCCGGCGGGTGCATCCGGGAAGGCGCAGGGGCTCACCGAAGTCGGGCAGGGCACGCGGGACGGCGACGAGATCGCCGGCGCGAAGCTCCGCCACCGTCTTCCACCGCCGCGTGAACCGGGCTCGCTGCCGGCCCGGCTTGCGCTCGTCGGCCAGCACCAGGAACGGGTGGTTGTCCGTCGCGCGGATCGTCCGCCCGCCGACCCGGATGCGATACGTGAGCCGCTCGTCGGTCTGCGCGGCCGCCTTGACCGAAGCCAGCACGAAGGTCCCCGCGGCCTCGTCGAGGGAGAAGACGACGTCGCCCGGCTCGACCTCCTTGATCTGGACCATGCCGCGCGTCGCCGTCCACACCCGCGTGTCGCCCGCGAGGCACTCGTACTGCGCCGCGACGCCGGCGATGAGCCGCTGCTTTTCCGCCTCCGGGATGCCGAGCCTGTCGTACGTGTTGCGGATGTCGGCGGGCAGCTCGTCCCAGCTCGTCGCCTGCTTCTCCGTCGAGCGGACGAAGTACTTGATCGAGTCGAAGTCGATCCCGGACAGGTCCGCGCCCCACGTCGGCATCGGCTTCTTGTGGAACAGCCGCAACGCCTTGAGCCGGGTCTTGAGCATCCACTCCGGCTCGTTCTTCTTCGCGGAGATGTCCCGGACGACGTCCTCGGACAGCCCGCGGCGCGCACTGGCGCCGGCGACGTCGGAGTCGACCCAGCCGTAGCGGTAGCTGCCGAGTCCCTCGAGTTCGGGCCGGGCGGTGGTGGTCATCGAGTGCTCCTCCGGGAGTCCGGGGTGGTCGCGAGCGGCAGGTGCGTGGTGCAGACCCCGTCGCCGTGCGCGATCGTGGCGAGCCGCTGGACGTGCGTCCCGAGCAACCGCGCGAACACCTCCGTCTCGGCGTCGCACAGCTGTGGGAACTGCTCGGCGACGTGCGCCACGGGGCAGTGGTGCTGACACAGCTGGGCGCCGGCGCGAGCCGGGGTGACCGACGCGGCGTAACCGTCGGCGGACAGCGCGGCGGCCAGCGCCTCCACCCGCCGTTCGGGCGGGGCGCCGTCGACGGCCGCACGATAGCGCCGCTCCACCTCGGCGACCCGCGCGCGGGCGAACTGCTCGACCGCCTGCTCCCCCGCCGCGTCGGCGAGGAAACGCAGCGCCGAGGTGGCGAGGGCGTCGTACGCATGGTGGAACCGGCCGCGCCCGACGTCGGTGAGCGCGAACGTCTTCGCCGGCCGCCCACGCCCCCGCGGGCCACGCGCCCGCGGCTCGCGCACCTGCACTGATCCCTCGTCGACGAGCGCGTCGAGGTGGCGGCGCACGGCGGTGGCGGTGAGCCCCAGCCGGTCCGCGAGGTCGGAGGCGGTCAGCGGGCCGACCTCGAGGAGCAGCCGCGCCACACGGCCGCGGGTCCGCCGCTCCGCGATCACCTGCTCCCCGTTTTTCACAACACCAGTGTCACCTAAATACGCCCGGAAGGGCAAACGGGACCCGCCGGGAAAGGCACCGGGAAGGGCACAGACGCCCGGGGGCGCCGGCGAGACGCACCTACACTCGGCGCCATGCCACCGGCGATCGAGGTCGAGGGCCTCGTCAAGCGGTACGGCGACGTCCGCGCCGTCGACGAGATCTCGTTCACGGTCCCGGAACGGTCGGTCACCACGCTGCTCGGCCCGAACGGTGCGGGCAAGACCACCACCGTCGAGATCTGCGAGGGATACCGGCACCGGGACGGCGGTCGGGTGCGCGTCCTCGGCCTCGACCCAGACCGCGATGCGCGCGCACTGCGCCCCCGGATCGGCGTCATGCTGCAGTCCGGCGGCATCTACCCCGGCGCCCGGCCCGGCGAGATGCTGCACCACCTCGCTGCCCTCTACGCCGACCCGCTGGACCCGGACGCGCTGCTGCACCGGCTCGGGCTCACCGCCGCACGCCGCACGCCGTTTCGGCGACTGTCCGGCGGTCAGGCGCAGCGGCTCTCGCTGGCGATGGCGATCGTGGGGCGCCCCGAACTGGTGTTCCTCGACGAGCCGACGGCGGGACTGGACCCGCAGGCGCGGCGAGCAGCGTGGGAACTCGTCGCCGAACTGCGCGCGGACGGCGTCACCGTCCTGCTCACCACCCACCACATGGACGAGGCGGAGCGGCTCGCCGACCTCGTCATCATCATCGACCGCGGTCGCCTCGTCGCGACCGGGAGCCCCGCGGCCCTGACCGCCGGCGGCGCCGATCGCCAGCTTCGCTTCCGCGCCCCCCCGGGCCTCGACCTCGATCCGCTGCTCGCCGCGCTCCCGGCGGGGACCACCGGCAAGGAGTCGCCGGCCGGGAGCTACCTGCTCGAAGGCGACGTCGACCCGGCGTTCCTCGCCGCAGTGACCGCCTGGTGCGCGTCGCACGGCGTCCTCCCCGGCGAGCTCAGGGTGGAGCAGCGCACCC
>DATGDX010000144.1:0-3878 GCA_035310665.1 Mycobacteriales bacterium
GCCCGACGCGGTCGCGTTCGCGGCCGACGCGAAGGTCGACGGGGTCCTCGTGTCGGTGGTGGGGCCCCGCCGGGTGCGGCTCGTCACCCACCTCGACGTCGACGACGCGGGGGTGGCGTACGCCGCGACGGTGCTCGGCCGTCTGCTGCAGTACCGAGCTTGACGTCACGCAGTCCGAGTCCTCGCGCCTGGCATCCCCTCCTTCAGACGTAGGCTCACGCGGCGCTGTGTACCCGATGACGCTGGAGCGGCACCGGATATCGGATCGGTAACGGTTTAGTCCTGTTGTCCGGTTCATTCTTTTCTTGGTCTGTCTACAGTCACCGAGCTGCCGGGTGACGGGTCCTTCGCACCGGAGCGGGTCTTCCACCCCGCCGCCGGTGTGCTCCCGGCGCGGTTCTGCGCTGGGTTCCTGCAGGCGCTTCCTCCCCGGGTTCGGGACCAGCGGTGGCATACCAGACGGCACGACGTGTTGTCCGTGGCGGGGGTGGTGCTCGCACCGCCTACCCTCGCCGGTGGTGACCGTGGGCCGACCCGCACCGCCGCCGCGGTCGGCGGCGTCGCCGGCACCTTCCCGACTGATGACGGCCTGGTGCACCGTGGGCTTTCCGGGGTGGGCGTGGAGCGGCGACGGCCGGGTCGGCATCGCGGCGCCGCCGTACGCCGACTCGCTCGTCGTCTCCGGCCCCGCGGACCTGGTGGTGCCGCTGACGACGTCGGGTCTGGAAGCCTTCCCGGTCAGCCGGCACCATCTCCTGCCGCCGATGACCAGCTGACGATCGCCGTCGCGGGGAGGAGGGTGCGCGCGGCGAGGGTGTTCAGCGAGGCGGTGGGACCACCGTGCGGCCGAGCAGCGGCGGGAGGTCCCGGACCGCCGCGGCGAGGTCGTCCAGGTCCCCGTCGTCGAGCGCCTGCGGCCCGTCCACGAGGGCGGTGTCCGGGTGCGGGTGCACGTCGACGATGAGCGCGTCCGCGCCGACGGCGATCGCGGCCCGGGCGAGCGGGACGACCAGGTCGCGTCGGCCGCCGGAGTGCGACGGGTCGACGATCACGGGTAGGTGCGACCGGGACTGGGCGACCGGGACCGCGGACAGGTCGAGGGTGTTGCGGGTCGCGGTCTCGAACGTCCGGATCCCGCGCTCGCACAACACGATGTCCAGGTTGCCGCGCTGCGCGACGTACTCCGCCGCCATCAGCCACTCGTCGATCGTCGCGTTCATGCCCCGCTTGAGCAGCACCGGCTTGGGGACGCTGCCGACGGCCTGCAGCAACGCGAAGTTCTGCATGTTGCGGGTGCCGATCTGGAGCATGTCGGCGTACGACGCGACCAGCTCGACGTCGTGCGCGTCGACGACCTCGGTCACGATCGGCAGCCCGGTCTCGTCGCGGACGTCGGCGAGGATCCGCAGACCCTTCTCGCCGAGCCCCTGGAACGCGTACGGCGACGTGCGCGGCTTGAACGCGCCGCCGCGCAGCAACGCGGCCCCGGCGCTCTGCGCCATGCGCGCGGCCTCCAGTGTCTGCTCCGGCGTCTCGACCGCGCACGGGCCCGCGATGAGCGTGAACGACGTGGGCCCGATAGGGACCCCCCGGACGTGCACCGTCGACCGCCCGCGGTTGTGCTCGCGGGCGACGAGTTTGAACGGCGCGGAAATGCGGACCACGTCGGAGACGCCAGGCATCGCACGCAGGTTCAGCGCCTGGAACTGGCTGATGTCGCCCACCAGCCCCACGATCGTGCGGGTGACCCCTCGGCTGACGAACGCCTCGCCGCCGGCGGCGGCGACGCGGGCGACGACCGCGTCGACGTCGGCCTCGGTGGCGGTGGGGGCCATCACGACGACCATTTGCTCGAGTCCTTTCCGGGGAACGACAAAGCCCCGGGTCTCGGAGACCCGGGGCTCGGCGGGAGGCGGTGGGCTGGACCTAGGCGACCACGGTCCCGCGGCCCGCCCGAACGAGTCTCGGGCCGGTCGCATAGGTAAACCAGCGGGTGGTCGCCGACGCCACGCGAGAACAGTACCCCATGCCGTCGCGGCGACGGTCGGGGAGGCGTCGTGGTGATTGTCGTGTGCGTTGCGCAGGATCGCCACGCTGGCCGATCATCACGACGATCACCACGACGACCACCCGGGGGCTGGGCGGCTTGCGCGCGTTCCCGCGCGCCGTTAGCGGTCCCGCAGCTCCTTGAGGATCGCGATGTCCCGGCGGTGCTCGGCCGCCTTGCCCGGTGTCTCCACGACCACCGGAACGCCGCGGGTGGCGGGATGGCGGAACAGCTCGGCGAACGGCTCGACGCCGATCCGCCCCTTGCCGATGTTCTCGTGCCGGTCGCGGTTGGAGGCCAGGCCGTCCTTCGAGTCGTTCGCGTGCACCAGGCCGAGCCGGCCGCGTCCCACCGCCCGGACCAGCCGGTTCAGCGTCGTGCGCACTCCGCCCGGGGCGGCGAGATCGTGGCCCGCGGCGAACGCGTGGCAGGTGTCCAGGCACACGCCGAGGCGGTCGTGGACGTCGAGCGCGGCGAAGTACGGCGCGAGATCGTCGACCGTGGCGCACAGCGACTGCCCCGCGCCGGCGGTGGGCTCGACGAGCAGCCGCGGCCCGGCCGGCGCCTCGTCGAGCACCGGCAGCAGCAGCTCGCGCAGCTGCCGCAGCGCGCGGTCGCGCTGCGCGTCCTCGACCGCGGAGCCCGCGTGCACGACCACCCCCAGCGTGCCGATCGCCGCCGCGCGCCGCAGCGTGTACCGCAGGGACTCGACCGACCGCTCCCGGGTGAGCTCGCTCGGCGAGGCGAGGTTGACGAGGTACGGCGCGTGCACGAACGCCGGCATCCGCCGCGCCGCGCACCGGCAGCGGAACGTCTCGTCCTGGGCCGGGTCGTTCGCGGGGGTTCGCCACCCGCGCGGGTTGGACACGAACACCTGCACCGCCTCGGCGCCCACCTCCGCGGCGCAGGCGAGCCCGCCCGTGGCGAGCCCACCGGCGACGAACACGTGCGCGCCGACGGGCGAGGGCTTGCGTGGTGGCACGGCGGACGGCGCCGGGACGCGGGCGGCGGGCGTCAGAAGGCGTAGATGACGATCGTGGTGCCCCGCGGCTGCATGCTGCCGGCCGGCGGCGACTGGTTGAGGATCCGGTTCGGCCCGCCCGGGAAGTCCTCCACCTTCGGGTCGAAGCCCGCAGCCTTCAGCCGCGCCTTCGCCTCCCGCGTCTTCAGGTCCACGACGTTGGGCACCGCGAACAGCGGCGGGCCCTTCGAGACCACGAGGCGGACCGTTGTGCCGCGCAGCACCGTCTCGCCCGCCGGTGTCTGCTCGAGGATGGTGCCTTTCGCGATCTCCTCGTCGGTGCGCTCGACGGTCGCCACGCGCAGACCGAGCGCGGTCAGCCGGCGGGTCGCGTCCGCGACGTCGGCACCCGTCAGGTCTGGGACGGCGACGGGCTGCGGCCCGCGGCTGACCACGAGCGCCACGACGGTGTCCGGCTTCACCAGCGTGCCCGCCTTCGGCCCGGCGTCGGCGACCAGATCCTTCGGGACGTCGTCCGCGTAGGCGTAGCTCACCGCGCCAGCCCGCAGCTTGCGCGCGGCGAGTGCCCGACGGGCGTCGTCGAAGGAGGCGCCGCGCAGGTTCGGGACCGCATACCGTTCCGGGCCGTTGGACAGGTGGATGGCGACGGTGCCGCTCTTGGCGATCCGCTTCCCGGGGTCGGGCGACTGGTCGAACACCAGCCCCTTGCGCACCGTCTCCGAGTAGCCGGGTTCCGCGACCCGGACCGCGAAGCCCAGCTGCTTCGCGCGCGCGGTCGCCGCCTGCTCGTCGAGACCGACCAGCCCTGGGGCGGCGGTGTAGCGCCCGGCGAGCAGCCACCACCCGCCG
>DATGDX010000145.1:0-2746 GCA_035310665.1 Mycobacteriales bacterium
GCCATGCACGAGCCGAGGTAGGGAGCGCTCACACCGAGACAGGTGATCGAGACCTGCTCCGCGAGCCGCCACAGCGCGCCGAGGTCGGGGTGGCCCGGGCTCCCGTCGTACGTGACCACTGCCGCCCCCACCAGCAGCCCGCTGACCAACAGGTTCCACATCATCCAGCCGGTGGTGGTGAACCAGAAGAAGCGATCCCCGGGACCCAGGTCCCCGTGAAGCGCGAGCTGCTTGGCGTGCTCGAGGACGATCCCGCCGTGCCCCTGCACGATCGGCTTTGGCAACCCGGTGGTCCCGGACGAGTAGAGGATCCACAGCGGGAAGTCGAACGGCACGCGCTCGAAGCGCAGCTCGCCCGGCTCCCCGACGAGCTCGGCCCAGGGCAGCGCGCCGTCGAGGTGTGCCGCGGGGTCGAGGTGGGGGACGAGCACCGTCGCGCGGAGCGTGGGGAGGTCGGCGCGCAGCGCCTCCAGCCGGTCAAGGGTGCGGTAGGCCTTGCCGTGGTAGCGGTAGCCGTCCACGCCGATGAGCACGGCAGGTTCGATCTGCCCGAAGCGGTCGAGGACTCCGGTGGTGCCGAAGTCGGGCGAGCACGACGACCAGATCGCTCCGAGGCTGGCGGTGGCGAGGAACGCGACGAGGGCATGCTCGGCGTTGGGCAGCACCGCGCACACCCGGTCGCCGCGGCGGACGCCCAGCCGGCGCAGCCCGGCCGCCGCGCGGGCGACCTGCTCCCGCAGCTCGTCCCACGTGAGCGTGACCGGGTCGCCCTCCTCCCGGCAGGCGATCAGTGCCGGCCCGATGCCGGGGTGGTCGCGCGCGAGCGCGTTCTCCGCGTAGTTGAGCTGCGCCTGCGGAAACCAGCGCGCGCCCGGCATCGCCGGGTCGGCCAGCGCTGGCCCGTCGCCGCGCTCGCCGACGATCCCGCAGAAGTCCCACACCGCGACCCAGAACGCGTCCAGGTCGTCGACCGACCACCGCCAGACGTCCTGGGGGTCAGCGCCCGGCATCCCCACCGCGTCACAGAAGCGGCTCATCCGGGCGGCTCCTCGGCGCTGCTCGGACGGTTGCCACAACAGCGTGCCCTCAGCGACCGCGCCGCCCGTGTCCAACACCGCGCCGTCACTCACCTGCCAGGCATACCACAGGTCCCCGGCGCAGGCGCGACTCACAGGTCCGGCGCAGCCGCGCGCCCGTCCCTCGCCTTCTCGCGCGCCTCCTCGCGCGCCTCCCCGCGCTAGGCCGGCCGGTCGACCTGCTCCGCGACGGGTGCAGCCGCGGCAGCCGTGAACTGCACCCCGAGATCACCCGTTGTCGCGTAGCTCGGCTCGCCCAGCCGAGCCGCCCGGCCGATGACCAGGACGAGGATCAGATCTACGACGATCCAGGCGCAGACCCCGGCGCCCACCCACCACAGGTGCACGTCACTCCCCCGTTCGCCGACTCGCCACCGGTTCCGTCTCGCCGGCTCTCGCCTCGCGCGGACATCGAGGCCGACGAGCGGTGGCTTCTCAAGCCTGGGTGGCCGAGGTGTCCGGCAACACAAGCCCAGGCCAACACGAAGGGTGGATTCCGCCACGACTCAACGAGCCGCCTCGTGTTCACTAGATGTTCACGCGCCGCGGCTTCTCCCGCGTGGGTCCGGCACGCAGGCTCGGCACATGCAGGCCCTTGTCGCATCGATGGTCACCACAGCCGTCGCCGTCGTCGTCGAGCTCGTCGTCCGGGAGCTCCTGGACGCGCTGCGCACCCGACGCGCTGCCGCCATCCCCGTCTGAGACCTCAACGTCGCCGTGACGGTGAGCACGCGGCCCGGACAGTCCGCGGCCGCAGGCATGCCGGCCCGCCCGCAAGCCCGTGTCCGGGTCGACCTGCGGGCAAGCGCCGCACGCGCGGCGTCAGCCGGACGCGTCGCGCCGAGGGACCAACGGTCCTACACCGAACCCGCTCCGTTCCCGCACCATGACGGCGGCAGCGGACGAGACGAGGGGGTCCGAAGTGGCCGGCAGCGCGAACGTACGCACCACCGACACCGTGGAGCAGGCGGAGCACCGTGTGCTGCACCTGCCCGACGTGCACATGCCGCACGTACCCGTCCCCCACGTGTCCGTCTCGCACGTGCCCGTTCCGCGGCCGCGCCTTCGCCTGCCGAGCGGGACGCGGGGCCGGCTGCTGTGGTGGGGCGGACTGGCGGCGGTAGCGGCGGCAGGCGTCGTCGACTGGCCGGTTGCCGCATTGGTCGCGGCCGGGTCGTGGGTCGCCGAACAGTCCGCGAAGGAACGGTCTGCGAAGGCCGGTCAGAAGCCGGACCGCCCCCACGAGGCCGAGTAACCCGCGCGCACGGTGCGTGGCGCACACGCGCGTATCGGGTGAGGAGCGTCCGACACCGCGACGAGGGGCCGAGCGGCGGACGTCGTCGAGGGGCGGGTTGCGGGGAGCGAACCGGACCAGGACGTCACTGCCGATCCGGTGACGGCATGCGCTCGCGACACCGCCCGCGCGCGCCGTGGTCTTCGCGGCCGCGTCCGGCGGGCCGACCGGGGCTCGCGCCTCGATCGCGGCGCGGCGTACCGTCCATCGCCCGGGCTCGCCGGGCGTCGCGGTAACCACGTTGCCGGGGAGTGGCCGAGGGCGGTGGCACCGGGTGTGAGCAGCATGGTGACCAAGCGAGTGGCGCGTGTGGACGTGCCCGACCGGGGGGCGGCCGCGCGGGGCCGGCCGCAGGAGCGTTGATCCGGCTGCCGGT
>DATGDX010000146.1:0-1893 GCA_035310665.1 Mycobacteriales bacterium
GAGACTCGTTCGGGCGGGCCGCCGGACCGTAGTCGCCTAGGTCCAGCCCACCGCCTCCCGCCGAGCCCCGGGTCTCCCGAGACCCGGGGCTTTGTCGTTCCTCCGGAAAGGACTCGAGCAGATGGTCGTCGTGATGGCCCCCACCGCCACCGAGGCCGACGTCGACGCGGTCGTCGCCCGCGTCGCCGCCGCCGGCGGCAAGGCGTTCGTCAGCCGAGGGGTCACCCGCACGATCGTCGGGCTGGTCGGCGACATCTCCCAGTTCCAGGCGCTGAACCTGCGCGCGATGCCCGGCGTCTCCGAGGTGGTCCGCATCTCCGCGCCGTTCAAACTCGTCGCCCGCGAGCACAACCGCGGGCGGTCGACGGTGCACGTGCGGGGCGTCCCGATCGGGCCCACATCCTTCACGCTCATCGCGGGCCCGTGCGCCGTGGAGACGCCGGAGCAGACGCTGGAGGCCGCCCGGATGGCGCAGAGCGCCGGGGCCGCGTTGCTGCGCGGCGGCGCGTTCAAGCCGCGCACGTCGCCGTACGCGTTCCAGGGGCTCGGCGAGAAGGGCCTGCGCATCCTCGCCGACGTCCGCGACGAGACCGGGCTGCCGATCGTGACCGAGGTCGTCGACGCGCACGACGTCGAGCTGGTCGCGTCGTACGCCGACATGCTCCAGATCGGCACCCGCAACATGCAGAACTTCGCGTTGCTCCAGGCCGTCGGCAGCGTCCCCAAGCCGGTGCTGCTCAAGCGGGGCATGAACGCGACGATCGACGAGTGGCTGATGGCGGCGGAGTACGTCGCGCAGCGCGGCAACCTGGACATCGTGCTGTGCGAGCGCGGAATCCGGACGTTCGAGACGGCGACCCGCAACACGCTCGACCTGTCCGCGGTCCCGGTCGCCCAGTCCCGGTCGCACCTCCCCGCGATCGTCGACCCGTCGCACTCCGGGGGCCGGCGCGACCTGGTCGTCCCGCTCGCCCGGGCCGCGATCGCCGTCGGCGCGGACGCGCTCATCGTCGACGTGCACCCGCACCCCGGCACGGCCCTGGTCGACGGGCCGCAGGCGCTCGACGGCGGGGACCTGGACGAACTCGCCGCGGCGGTCCGGGACCTGCCGCCGCTGCTCGGCCGCACGGTGGTCCCACCCCCCCGCTGACCCCCGGCCCGGCCCACTCTCCTCGCCCGGCCTGCTCCAGGCGGCGACAGGCGCCCGTCGCCCGAGCAGCCGGGTCACGTGGCCAGGCGATCGTCAGTTGGTCATCGGCGGCAGGAGCCGGTGCCGGCTGACCGAAAAGGCTTCCAGACCCGACTTCGTCAGCGGCAGCACGAGATCCCCGGGGCGGAAACGTTCGCTTCGACGTCGGCCGGTTCCGCGGTGCCGTATTCGACGTAGAGGACTGCCACCGCGAGCGATCTGGTATCACCGGAGTAAGCGATCTCGATGCCCGCGCCGTCCGGCAAGCGCGTCACTCTGCACAAAGGCCCGAGCATGCCGGTGACCGTGGCGGCCCCTTTGGCTGCGGTGGTTTATGACTCGCCCCCTGCTGACTAGCGCGCCAATCAGGGCCGCGTCGGCGCCTGACCGTTGCCGACACAGAGCGACGAGGGGGAGGACCGGACAAGAACATCGGAACAGGTATCGATCGGTACGGTGGTAGTGCTCGGGGCATCGGCAGAAGGCGGCTAGACCCGAGGCGGCGGCATGGCTGAGATCACGCGAGAGTGCGGAACCGTCCGGGCTGTCAGCGCCGCAGCAGCCGGCCGAGCACCGTCGCGGCGTACGCCACCCCCGCGTCGTCGACGTCGAGGTGGGTGACGAGCCGCACCCGGCGGGGCCCCACCACCGACACGAGGACCCCGTCGACCTTCGCGTCGGCCGCGAACGCGACCGCGTCGGGC
>DATGDX010000147.1:0-3316 GCA_035310665.1 Mycobacteriales bacterium
CCAGCCACCCGCCGGTGATGTTGCACGCTCCCATCGCGAGCCCGACGGTCCACAACGGCGCGCCCTGCGGGACGAACACGGCGAGGGCGCCGAGGTTGGTGGCCAGGTTGACGACGCGCGCCTTCGCCGACGCCTGCAGGAAGGAGTAGCCGAGCAGCCCGACCAGGGCGAACACCAGAAAGCTCCCGGTGCCGGGCCCGAAGATGCCGTCGTAGAAGCCGAGCGCGAGCGCGGCGAGCACCGCCGCCGCGTAGTGCCGCCTCCCGGTCCAGCGCAACTGCTGCTCGGCCCCCACCTCCGGCTTCGCCAGTGTGTAGGCGGCCACCGCGACGAGCAGCACCAGCACCACCGGCCGGAAAACCTCCGACGGCAGCAGGGACACCCAGCCCGCCCCGGCGGCCGCACCGCCCGCCGCCGCCACGGCCATCGGCAGCGCGGTGCGCAGGTCGGGTCGCACCCGTCGGTAGTACGTCGCCGCCGCCGCCGACGTGCCGCAGACGCTGGACAGCTTGTTGGTCGCGAGGACCTGCGCCGGCGAGCCGCCGGGGACCAGGAGCAGCAGCGCCGGCAGCTGGATCAACCCGCCGCCACCGGAGACGGCGTCGACCCATCCGGCGAGCAGCGCGGCGAGACAGAGCAGGACGACGTCGCCGGCTTCGACCACGCCCGCCGACGCTAGCCTCGCGCCCCGCACCGAGCCGAGACGCGCGGCCCGAGGCCACGCTCCCGGCGCCTCCGCGTCGGCAGGCGATCCGCCCTGCTCTCCGCCGTCCTGATCGTGTTCGCGGGCATGGGTGTCGGCGCCGGCGTGCGAGTCCTGTGCCCGGAATTCCTCCAGGGCTTCCACGTGCTGGAGAACGCGACCGTCTCCGGCACCTTCACGTTGCCCGACTACTCGTACTCCTACTACTCCTCCGGGATCGCCGCGTCCGACGGCAGCAGTACGGGCAGCCGGGGCTACGACGACATCGGAGAAGGCACCGAGGTGGTCGTCAAGAACGGCAGCGGCACTCACCGCGCACGGCTCCGGAACGGGCAGTGCCTTCGTCGGCGCCGACGGCTCGTTCGTCACGAACGCGCACGTGGTGAACGGCGCGTCGACCATCGACGTCGAGCTGGACGGCGGCGTTCGGGGAGCCACGGCGGCGCAGGTCCGCGAGGAAGACGATCTCGCAACGGTCCGCGCGGCCGGGAAACTGGCCGCGGCGCTTCCGCTTGCCGCGGCCGACCCGGTGCCCGGAGATCTGGTCCGCGCCCTCGGTTACCCGCTCCGGGGCGATCTCACCGCGACCGAGGGTCGCGTGATCGAGTACGTCGACGGCGCCCGCTTCCACGCCGCCGGATGCGTGATCCGCGCCAGCGTCGACCTTCGGTCGGGGAATTCCGGGGGGCCGCTGCTCGACGCTGCCGGGCACAGTGGCGGGCGTGGTCTTCGCGGTGCAGGTCCGCGACGGGATCGCGTTGGCCGTCCCGGTGAGTCGGCTCGCGCCCCTGCTCCGGACCGCGCCGCCTCGCCGCTTCGGCGGCTGACGCCGCAGGCGGAGCTCGCCTCTCCGGCGTCAGCCCGGGCGGATCCCCCACCGCGAGGTGATCGTGTCGCGTGGCTCCAACCGGCGCACGTCCGTCCCGGTCGCGAAGGCGTTCGCGGGGCAGGTCATCGGCTCGACGGCGATGCCCCGCCGCCGGCGGTCGGCGGCCAGCGTGTCGCCGGTGAAGACCTGCACGTACCGGTGGTGCTCGTCCATCCACAGCGTCACCGAGCGGCCCGGGTCCGGTGCCGACACGGTCACCTCGGCGTGCCCGCCGGCGTCCCGCTGAAGGTCGGTGAAGGCGACGTCGAGGACCGCGTCGCCGATCCGGCGTCCCGCGCGGAAGTCGTACGCCGTCCCGGCGACGGCTGCGCGCCCGGCCGGGACGTGGGCCTCGTCGGTGGGCAGGTACGTCGCGGCCGGGACGCGGAGCACCGCCGTGTCGACGTACGGCGTCCCGACCGTCAGGTAGGGGTGGGCGCCGTAGCCGTAGGGCGCCGCCGCCGCCCCGACGTTGTCCACCGTCGTGGTCACGGTGAGCCCGGCGCGGTCGAGGGCGTAGGCGGCGGTCACGTCGAGCGAGAACGGGTAGCCCGGGCGCGCCAACAGCCGCACCCCCAGCACGACGCGGTCCTCCCCGGACTCCCGCAGCTGCCAGCTCCGCCAGCGGGTCAGCCCGTGGATCGCGTTGCCGAGGTCCGTCTCGTCGACCGGCAGCTGGTGCTCCCGCCCGTCCCACGTGTAGCGCCCGCCCCGGATCCGGTTGGGCCACGGCAGCAGGACCTGGCCGCGCCCGCCGCTGCACAGCTCGGTCGGCCCGTAGCCGTCGAGCACGTCGACGCCGTCCAGCCGGTAGGTGCGCAGCCCGCCGCCACCCTCCACGACGACCGCGGTCTGGGCGTCGTGACGGATCACGTGCTGCCGCCCGGACGGGGGGACCGGGAGCTCGTGCACGCGACCCGCTCTACCCCGGTCGCACCCGCCCCCACCGTGATCGCTTCGGTCGCTACCGTCGTGGGGAACACCCGCAGACACGTGGGCCATGACGGCCGGAAATCGCGATCAGCGTGAGGCGGCGCTGGACCCTGCTGGAGGAACCCGTGCACACCGCAGCCGACGAGAGGGCGGCGCAGGCCGTCGTCGCCCACCACGCCGCCATGCTCCAGCGGCTCCTCGAGCTGGGCAGCGCCGTCCGCGCGGCCGCCGAGGGCGGCGACGGGCCGGCCGCGAGCCGCGAACGCGACCTGCTCGTCGCCTACCTGCGGGCCGAGCTGCTGCCGCACGCGCTCGCCGAGGAGGGCACGATGTACCGCACCGGGGCGGACCGGGCGCGGCTGCGGCTGCTGGTGGACGGCATGGTGCGCGAGCACCACGCGCTGCTCGCGCTCGTCGACGAGCTGTCGGCCGCGGCCACGCCGTCGGCCATCGCCGCTGCCGCCCGCGCGGTCGAGGCCCTGTTCGCGGTCCACCTGGCGAAGGAGAACAAGCTGCTGCTGCCGGCGCTGCTCGAGGAACCGGACGTGTCGCTGGCCGAGCAGCTCGAGGGCATGCACGAGCTGCTCGGAGCCGACGGCTAGCTCGGCACGCCCGGCGCGGGTGCGCGCCCGGCGTACGGCGTCGCCGGCGGGCCGGTCACGCCCGGCCGGGCCACGAAGACCCGACCCGCGTCGGGCTGCCGGGCCCGTTGCGCGGCGTCGAAGTGCTCCCAGCACGTCGTCACGAACAGCAGGTCGCGCCCGGGGCCGCCGAACCAGCTGCAGGTGGGCTGGGTCACCGGAAGGCGTACC
>DATGDX010000148.1:0-7488 GCA_035310665.1 Mycobacteriales bacterium
GCCGCCAAGGTCAAGAACCTGCTCGACCAGGAGGGCCGCTCCGACCTGTCGCTGCGGGTCGCCGTGCAGCCCGGCGGTTGCTCCGGCCTGCGCTACCAGCTGTTCTTCGACGACCGGTCCCTCGACGGTGACCAGGTGTCCGACTTCGGCGGGGTGACCGTCGTCGTCGACCGGATGAGCGCCCCCTACCTCGTCGGCGCCAGCATCGACTTCGTCGACACCATAGAGAAGCAGGGTTTCACGATCGACAACCCGAACGCGACCGGTTCGTGCGCGTGCGGCGACTCGTTCCACTGACGCGCTCGATTCGCTGAGCGACGCGGACGACGGCGGCGGCTCCCGGGCAGGGAGCCGCCGCCGTCGCGTTGTGCGGTCGCGCGAGCGCGTCAGGCGGGCCGCAGGCTGCGCAGCGCGGCCGCGAACTCGCTCCAGTGCATCCCCTCGTCGCCCGCGATCTCGCGGAACAGGGCGGCCGCCTGGCGGTCACCGACCGACGCGGCTTGCCGGGCGAACGACGGGTACATCCTGGTCGCCTCGTACTTCTCGCCGGTCATCGCGGTGCGCAGGTTGTCCGCGTTGCCGCGGACCAGCCCGGCGAGCGCGGCCTCCTCCGCAAAGTGCTCGGTGCGCTCGGCGGCGGCCGCGTTCGTGAACAGCTTGGCGAGCCGCGACTGGCCGGTCGCGCGCGCCTGCCTCGCGTACAGCGCGTACTTGGCGCTGGCGAACGCCTCACCGTGCATGGCCGTGGACAGGTTCTCCAGGGTGCGCCCGGAGCACTTGGGCAGTCCGGCCGGAATCGGCACCCCGTGGACCTTGTCCCCGGTCGGGACGCGCACCGAACCCGGGTTCGTCACCGCCCGCAGCGTCGTCTGGTACCAGCCGCGGTGGATCGCCTCGTCGCGGGCGATCTCGGTGAACAGGGTGGCGGCCGCGGTGCAGCCGTCGCGCCGCGCCTGCCGCGCGAACGACGGGTACATCCTCGTGCTCTCTTAGTACTACAGCGGCACTTACGGTCGGGCTTCTCGGGTGGCGTAATGGCAGCGTTTGGCTGCCTGGTGTCGCCGTCGCCATCGTGACCAGCGGAGCACGGCGGCGGGTTCAGGGTGGTCGTGCCAGATGAGGCGGGCGAGCAGCCGGCGCAGTTCGGGGACGGTGACCGGGATCAGTTCGCCGGGGGGAATTCGGCCCCCTTTTTTGCGGCGGCGGCGCGGGTGACGGTGAGGAAGGCGTGGGCGAACATCGCGAGCGTGAATCGCAGCGCTCGAGCGCGCGCGCCGCGCGCTCCAGACCGTCGGCGATGCGCGCCAGCGCGCTTGCCTCCGCCCGGCGCACCAAGGCGATCGGCTTCGGAGAGAACAGGATTTGGCTGAACACCAGGGCCACGCCGGCGCCGATCAGCGCGTCCACGAGCCGCTGCGGCCCCACCTCACCGCCGGCGGCGGTGACGGTGAGGATGGCGCTGGCAGCGGCCTGAGCGGTCACGATCCGGGCTGGGTCCAGGGCCGGGCAACGGCCATGGCCGCGAAGGTGGCCACCGGCAGAGTGACGGCGGCTCGCCTACCGCGGCCATCGCGGCCTCTCCGGCCACGATCCCCACGACCACCCCCACGAGCAGCCGCACGGCGTTCACGCCGCGTTCGCCTATCGACTGGTTCAGCGCAACGACGGCAGCGATCGGGGCGAAGAACGGCTGGTGGTGCCCGACGACGTGGGCCGCGATCTGCCACGCGACCGTGCCGGCGATCGCTGACTGGAGCAACGGCCATGAGGACATCGCGACGGTGCGCAGCGTTGGCCGCCGGGTTGGGCGCCGGGTTGGGCGCCGGGTTGGGGGCCGGGTTGGGGCCGGGTTGGCAGCCCGCTGCGCAGGCGTGGCCACCGCTCGCCGTCGCGTCGCGCTGGCTGTCGCCCCACCGCGGCGCCTCCTACCATGTGCGGGTGTGCCATGATCACGGCGCGGTTCACGAGTCGCCGGTCAAACGCGTCGTCGGTTACGCCTACCCCTGAGACTACGTCGGCGACCCCGCGGCCACCGAGCGGGCGGCGGGCATGGGTCTCGACGCGGTGGCCGTGGCGGCGAGCTACCACTCGACGCGAGCGGTACGCCGCTGCACCCCGAGCACCGGGTGTTCGAGGAAGCGGAATCCGCGTGCTACGTGCCCGTGCGGGAACAGGCATGGCGTGGGCGGCGTCTCGTCCCCGCCCGTACCGGGTGGGATCCGGACGGCGAGTCGTTCGGCACCACGGCGCGTCACCTCCGCGGGGTCGGTCTCGACGTCGACGCGTGGATCGTGCTCACGCACAACGACACGTTGGGCGCGCGGCACCCCGACCTCGTCGTCCGCAACGCGTTCGGCGACGCGCTTCCCTACGCGCTGTGCCCCGGCGCCGACGAGGTGCAGGAGTACTGCGTGACTCTCGTCGAGGAGATCGTCCGGTCCGCCCCCCTGGCCGGGGTCGTGTTGGAGTCGTGCGGACAGATGGGCATCGACCACGCGGGCACGCACGACAAGATCCAGTTTGCCAACTGGGATGCGGTGCGACGCGTGCTGCTGTCCGTGTGCTTCTGTGCGGCGTGCACGAGGCGTTATGCGGCAGCGGGGTTGGACCCTGACCGCGTGGCTGCTGCGGTCCGCGCCGGCGTCGACTCGGGATGTCAGACGGTTGACGAGTGCCTCGGCGGGGACCTGGCGCAGCTGGCCGCGATTCGAACCGGCGTCACCGAGCAGTTGCGGACTCGCCTTGTCGCCGCCTCCCGGTCCGAGAGCCCGCACGTCCGAATTACCGTGCACGGATCCAGCGACCCGTGGGCCACCGGGTCGTTCGCCACCCTCGCGCCGGTCGCGGGTGACGGGCTCGACGCTGTCGTCGCGTCCTGCTGGGACCCCGCGGATGCAACCGCCCGCATCGGCGGCTGCGGAGGTTGGCCTCCGAGCAGACGCAAGTGGGCGCCTATCTGCGGCTCGACCGCGGATGGTCGCGCGGCGAGTCGACGGACGAGCGCCTCCGGGAGTACGTCGGTGCCGGGATGAGCGAACTGCACCTCTACCACGTGGGACTTCTCGGTTTTCCCGGCCTGGCGGCCATGCGGCACGTCATCGACGCGGCCACGCGCTCACCGCGATAAGGGCCCCGACGCTCCCCAGTCGCCGGGTGGCGGGCAGCCGGCGGGGTACTCGCCCAGCGGGACCTCGTCGTCCCGCCACGCCTTCAGCACCGGTTCGACGATTCGCCAGCACTCCACCGCGGTGTCCCCGCGCACCGACAGGGTTGGGTCGCCGTCGAAGACCCCCTTGAGGACCTGCCCGTACGGCGGCAGCCCGCCGCCGCCGAAGCTGGCCTCGAGCGTCACCGTTTCGATGACAGTGGGGTCGCCGGGACCGTTGACGTTGAGGTCGAGACGGAACAGGTCGGGGTCAAAGCCGACGCGCACCCGGTCGGGCTGCTCGTAGCCGGTCAGGCCCGTCGGCACCCACGGTGGCTGCTTGAAAGTAATCACCGCCTCCTTGCACAGCGTGCTCAGAGCTTTGCCGGCACGCACCCGAAAAGGCACACCCGCCCATCGCCAGGTGTCGACCGCCAGCACCACCTCGGCGAACGTCTCGGTCTTCCGGGCTGGGTCGATGCCCTCCTCGTCGACGTACGACCGGATCTGGCGGCCGTCGATCTCACCCGCGGTGTACCTCGCCCGGCGGCTGTAGGCCGCCGGCTCGTCGTCCCACACCCGCGTGGCGCGCAGCACTTGCGCCTTGCAGTCACGCAGGTCCCTCGCCTCCAGGGTGGACGGGGCCTCCATGGCGAGCAGCGAGAGCACCTGCAGCGAGTGACTCTGGATCATGTCGACGAGCGCGCCCGCGCCGTCGTAGTAGCCGGCCCGGCCTTCCAGCGCCAGGGTCTCGTCGAAGACGATGTCGACGCTGTCGACGTGCTCGGCGTTCAGGACCGACTTGAGCATGCGGTTGGCGAACCGTAACCCGAGGATGTTGAGCACCGTCGACGTACCGAGATAGTGATCGACGCGGTACACCTGGTCCTCCGGCACGAGCTGCAGCAGCAGGTCGTTGAGCGCGGCGGCACTGGCGGCGTCCGTGCCGAACGGCTTCTCCAGCACGAGCCGGGTGCCGGCGGGCAGGTCGCTGGTGGCCAGCGCGCAGCACGCCGACACGGTGACCGCGGGTGCCAGCGCAAAGAAGATGACCAGCGGCGGGTAGCACCCGGCCAGGAGTCGTCGCAGGTCGTCCGGGGCGGTGGGCGTCGGCCCGCGCGTACCGGGCCGACGCCACCACCTCGTCCAGCTACGCGCCCCCGGCATCCGCCACCGCGAAGGACGTGCGCACCCGCTCGCGCCAGCGGTCGTCGTCCCAGTCGTCGCGTCCGCTGCCGACCAGCGACAGGTCCTGGACGTCGCCGGTGGCGAGCAGCCCGGCCAGTCCCGGCAGCAGCAGACGGGCGGTCAGGTCACCCGTTGCGCCGAGGATCAGCAGTGTCTGGCCGGTCGACGGCACGACAGACGCCGCTTGCGGCTGTCCCGACGGCGAGGAGTCATCCATGAATGGTCACCTTCACGCTTGGTCGGTGCGACCTCCTGCCGCGGGTCACCGGAACAGCTCCGCGACGCGGTCGAGGTCCCGGACGAGCCCGAAGACGGAGGCGCGCAGGCCGTCGTACGTCGCCACGAGCTCGGGGTCGGCGTCGACGAGCGGAGGCGGCACATCGGCGTCGCTGAGCAGCGCCACCGCGTCGGTGAGGTGGGCGGCGCGGCCGAGCGCGAACAGGCCGAGGGCGGCGGCGCCGAGGGCGGTGCCCTCCGCGTCGCCGACGACGGACAGTGGACGGTCGAGCATCGCCGCCATCACCTGCCGCCACAGGGGGGACCGGAAGACGCCACCGGTGACCCGGACCGAGCTCACCGGCTCCGCCTCGTCCAGGCGATCCAGGAGGATTCGCATCTGCAGGCACACGCCCTCGACGGCGGCCCGGATCAGGTGCGCGCGTGTGTGCTCCTGCCGAAGGCCGAGATACGCGCCCGGCAGATCGGGGTCCCACAGCGGGGCCCGCTCGGCGAGCAGGTAGGGAACCATCACGAGCCCGTCGCTCCCGCCCGGAACGGCGGCCGCGAGCTGCAGCACGGCCTCGTCCGCGCCCGCACCACCCGTGCCGTGGACATCGGGAGCGAGTGCGTGGCCGGCCCAGCGGACCACGACGCCGCCGTTGCTGATCGCGCCGCCGACCACCCAGACGGAGTCGGTCAGCGCGTAGCAGAACAGCGTCCGGCCCGGATCGACGTACGGCGTCCCGACCGCCATCCGGACCGCGCCGCTCGTGCCCAGGGACAGACCGGCAACGCCGGGCGTCATGGCTCCGGTGCCGAGGTTGCCGAGCGGACCGTCGGCGGCACCGACGACGACGGGAGTGCCGACAGGCAGGTCGACCTGTCGGGCGGTCGCGGGCGCCAGCGACAGGATCGCGGTGGTTGCGACGATCTCCGGTAGGCGGTCGACGGACACCCCGCACAGCTCGACGGCCGCCGGGTGCCACGCTCGCGTCGACATGTCGAGCAGCCCGGTCCCCGACGCCGACGACAGCTCGGTCACCAGTCTGCCGGTCAACCACACCAGGACGTAGTCCTTCAACCCGACCCACCACCGAGCCGCCGCCCAGATCGCGCGATCGTGCCGGGCGAACCACATGACCTTGGTCAGCGGCGTCATCGGGTGCACGGGCGCCCCGGTGAGCGCGTGCAGCTCGGCGCCGACACTGGAGTGCCGCAGCGCGCGGGCCTCGTTGTGAGCGCGAGCGTCCGCCCACGTCACCAGCGGGGTGAGCGGGCGCAGGTCGGCGTCGAGCGCGATGAGCCCGTGCATCGCGGTGCTGACCGAGACCGCCACCACTTCGGCATCCCCGGTGGCGGCGACGCATTCGGCCAGTGCGGCCGCGGCCGCGGCGACGACGGTGTCCGGGTCCTGAACCGCCCACCCCAGCGCGGGCTGCAGCAGCGGGTACTCGCGAATCGCCATCCGCCGCCACGGCGAGCCCATCCCGAAGGCCACCGCCTTCACGCCGGTCGTCCCCACGTCGAGACCGACGACGACCTGCGGCGGGACCGGGGGTGTCATCGTCCGGGCTGCGGATCGTCGCCGCGCGGGTCGCCGCCGCGCGGGTCGCCGCGGAGCGGCGTTCGCGGGCCGCTTCGACGCCGGGGCGGATTCACCGCGACGGGAGGCACCGCCGGATTCAGCAGACCCATTCCTCGAACCTATGGCACGGTAGGGCGGTGGAAACGCCCGACCTCGTCACCCGGCTCGCGGCCGAACCTTCGCGGGCGGCGATCCTCCTCGACGTCGACGGGACGCTCGCGCCGATCGTCGCCCGGCCGGAGCTCGCGCGCGTGCCGCCGGACACGCGAGCCGAGCTCGCGCGGCTGGCCGGACGCTACGCCTTGGTCGCGTGCATCAGCGGGCGCCCGTCCGCCCAGGTTCGTGAGCTCGTCGACGTCGACGGGCTCGCCTACGTCGGCGAGCACGGCCTCGAGCTCGACCCCGAGGCGGAACGTTGGCGTGGCCGTCTCGACGAGTTCCTCGCGACCGTCGACCTGCCGGTGGAGACCAAGCGGCTGTCGGCGTCCTTCCACTACCGGGAGGCGGACGACCCGGCGGCGGCGCGGGCGCAGCTCGAGCGGGTCGCGGAGCGAGCGCGGGCCGCGGGGTTGCGCCCCCGCTGGGGACGGATGGTGCTCGAGATTCGCCCGCCTGTGGACGCGGACAAGGGAACGGCGGTCCGGCGGCTGCTCGAGCAGCACGGGCTCCGGCGTGCACTGTACGCCGGGGACGACCAGACGGACCTCGACGCCTTCCGTGGGCTCGACGGGCTCGAGCTGGCGGTGCGGGTTGCGATCGCCTCGGGTGAGGCGCCGAGCGAGCTGAGCAGCCGGGCCGACGTGGTCCTCACGTCGCCCGACGAGTTGGCGCGACTTCTCCGCGTCCTCTAGTTCCGCTTCCCGAGCATGAGCGGCTAGGTGCCGGCGGCGAAGGTGTCGCACTCGCCCATCTCGCCGGTCTCGAACCCCCGGGAAAACCATTCCTGTCGCTGTTGCGACGTTCCGTGGGTGAACGATTCCGGGTCTACCCGCCCGGTCGCAGCCCGTTGGATGCGGTCGTCCCCCACTGCGGCAGCGGCCCCCAGCGCCTCCTGCACGTCGCCGGGTTCGAGAGCGTCGTACGCCGAATGTGCCCACACGCCCGCGAGGCAGTCGGCCTGGAGTTCCATCCGCACCGACAGCTCGTTCGCCGCGTCCGGTTGGCGCCGCTGGAGCTGACGGACCTGCGGCTCCACCCCGGTCACGTCTCTACGTGGTGGCCGAACTCGTGGGCGACCACGTATGCCTGCGCGAAGTCGCCGGGCGCGCCGAAGCGGGACCGGAGCTCGGAGAAGAACCCGAGGTCCAGGTAGACCTTGCGGTCGGCGGGGCAGTAGAACGGCCCTGTGGCC
>DATGDX010000149.1:0-11227 GCA_035310665.1 Mycobacteriales bacterium
CGGGGGGCGCCAGGGGCGCGGCCAGCGCGGGCGCGGCCAGCGGCCCGGACACGAGGGTCGCTCCGAGCGCGACCTCCACCGCGTGCCGGAACGAACGGGGTGTCACCGCGGCGGCGACGTGCGCCGACACCTGCCCGAGGAGTCCCCTCGCCTGCGCCAGGACGACGAGCAGCGCACCGAACGCGAGCCAGACGACGCAGGCCCAGGCCAGCAGCGCGGCCCGTCACGGTGCTGCTCGGCTCTGACGGTGCGATCGCGGCATCGGCCGGGGCACCGCACGCCCCGGTGTTCCCGCGCAGCGCGGTGAAGCCACTGCAGGTCGTCGGGCTGCTCCGCGCCGGCCTGGACTGGGACGGCGGCGACCTCGCGGTGGCCGCGGCGAGCCACTCCGGGGAGCCGGTGCACGTCGCTCGCGTGCGCGCGGCCCTCGCCCGCGCCGCGCTCACGGAGGACGCGCTGGGTAACACCCCGGACCTGCCGTTGGACGAGCCGAGCGCGTGGGCGCACCTGCGCGCCGGGGGCGAGCGGGACCGTGTCCACCAGAACTGCTCCGGCAAACACGCGGCGATGCTGGCGACGTGCGTGACCCGAGGCTGGCGAACCGATGGCTACCTCGACCCGGACCACCCGGTCCAGCGCGCGGTGCGCGCCGGCGTGGAGGACCTCGCCGGCGAACGGGCCGCGCACGTCGGCGTCGACGGCTGCGGCGCCCCGCTGTTCGCGATCAGCCTGGTCGCCCTCGCCCGCGCGTTCGCCCGGTTGGTCGTGTCCCCGCCCGGCACGCCGGGACGCCGGGTCGCCGATGCGATGCGCGCGCACCCCGAGCTCGTGGGCGGCCGCGACCGCGAGGTGAGCCGCCTCATGCGGGGCGTGCCGGGGTTGCTGGCCAAGGACGGGGCCGAGGCGGTGTTCGCCGCCGCAACCCCCGCTGGCGACGCGGTCGCGCTCAAGATTGCGGACGGGGGGTCGCGAGGCCGGGTTCCGGTGCTCGTGGCAGCGCTGCGCACGCTGGGCGTCGACGCGCCGGTGCTCGACGAGCTCGCCCGTCGACCGGTGTGCGGCGGGGGGCGGGTCGTCGGGGAGATCCGCGCCCGGCCGGTGGCGTTGACGTGACCAAGGTCACACGCGCCTCGGCCCTCAGCCGCTTGCAAGTGTTAGCACTCCGGCGCACAGTGGGGTGACGCACCCGGAAGGAGCGCTTCCCCATGGCGACGCTGAAGGTCAGTGACCTCGGCGACTACATCCGCGAGCAGCGGCGCAGCGCGCAGATCTCGCTGCGCCAGCTCGCCCGGCTGGCAGGTGTGAGCAATCCCTACCTGAGCCAGATCGAGCGGGGCCTCCGCAAGCCGAGTGCGGAGATTCTCCAGCAGATCGCCAAGGCGCTGCGCATCAGCGCCGAGGCGCTCTACGTCCAGGCGGGAATCCTCGAGGACCGGGGCGCGGACACGAACGTGCCCGCCGCGATCCTCGCCGACGTGACGATCAACGAGCGGCAGAAGCAGGTGCTGCTCGAGATCTACGAGTCGTTCCGGACCGAGAACGCCGGCCGGGGCGAGGTGCCGGCGCCCGCGCCGGAGCCCGCTGTCGCGCCGGAGCCCGCTGTCGCGCCGGAGCCCGCTGTCGCGCCGGAGCCCGCTGCCGCGCCGGAGCCCGCTGTCGCGCCGGAGCCCGCTGCCGCGCCGGAGCCCGCTGCCGCGCCGGGGCCTGCTGCCGCGCCGGAGCCGGAGCCCGCAGTCACCTCAGAGCCCGCTGCCGCGGCGGCGCCCGCGCCCGCAAAGGTCGCGGCGCCCCGGCGGGGCGCCGGCAAGGGAACGACCCGAGGGGCGCCGACGGCGGCCGGCGGGCGCAAGACCGCGGCGGCGAGCACCCCGCAGCGGCGTACCACGAAGACGACCACGAAGACGACCGCGACCACGAAGGCGCGCACCACCGCCGCTCGTCGCGCCGACTAGACCCGGCGGGGGAGGGAGCCGCGACACCCCTCCTCCGCCGCACCACAACCGTCGCAGCAACGCCGGTCGCCCCGAGGCAGGACTCGCGGCGAGGGCAGGGAGAGAAGGAACCACGATGAGCAGCACGAGCGTGAGCGAGGGCAGGAGAGGCTTGGGGGAGTACCGCAAGCCGCTGTACGTCGTCGCCGGAATGGGTGACCTGGTCGTCGAGAAGGCGCGCGAGCTGCCCGAGCAGCTGACCAGTGAGCGCCGGCGCATCTCCGAGCGGGTCGCGACGCTGCAGACCGAGGCCAAGCAGTTGCCGGCCCGGGTCATGGAGCTTCAGCGGGAGCTGCCGAGCAGGCTCGTCGACTTCCAGGCGGAGTACAAGGAACTGCCGGAGCGGGTGCGGACCGCGGCCGCCTCGCTGAACGAGAAGGCCATGGAGGTGTACGACGAGCTGGCGATGCGTGGCGAGAAGCTCGTCGACGCGATCCGCCGCCAGCCGTCGACGGAGGCCGCGAAGAGCGAGGCGAGGGCCGCGGTGCGGGGCGCCAAGGCCGCGGGCGCCGCGGCGAAGCGCGCGGCCAGGGCGACCGAGAAGGCCGCCGAGGACGCCGCCGAGCAGATCGGCTAGACGCTCGACCCGAGCGTCTCCGTCGCTGCTCGCCGCGCCGGCCCGTGAACCCGGCCGGGAGGCCGCCCGGAGTCTCGACCGGGCGGCCTCGTCCCCGCCGACGTTTTCGAGGTGGGGGGCCGTGACCGCGAGCGATGTGCCGACGCGGTTCGCGGCCGGCGAGCGGAGGGCCGGCCGGCCCTTGGGGGGATGGGGCCGACCGGCCCTTTCAGCATGACAAACGGCGTCCAATGGTGGGCACCCGGGCGGGCGCTCACGCCCCCGCGGCCGCGGGCGACCGCGGGTCAGTTCTGCCGTATCGGTCGTCTCTCGCAGTCGCCGTGCGTAGGCTGGATGCCGCGTAGCCTGGGCGTGCGCCGGGGCAGCCGAGCAAAGGACAGCCGTGCCATTCTTCGTCAACCCGTTCCACAGCCTGCTGAGCCTCGTCGGGTTCACTGTCTGGCTGTTCCAGGTCTTCGTCTTCATCGACGCGGCGCTGCGGCCCGCCAAGGCGTACGAAGCCGCGGGCAAGCTGTCCAAGCCGCTGTGGCTCGTCATCCTGGGCGTGGCCGCGCTCGTCGGCATTGGGTTGGGGTTGTTCGGTCTCGCCGCCGCGATCGCCACCATCGTCTACTGGGTCGACGTGCGGCCCGCGCTGCGCGAGGTGCAGGGTCGGGGGCGCTCGAGCGGGCCGTACGGCGGATGGTGACAGAAACCCCCTCGCATCTGACCCACATCGACCACGCGAATCCCGCGATCTCGATATACACTGAGTCACCGTGTTGTACCTCCTCATGCTCGTTGCGCTGGGTGCGCTGCTCGCCCTGCCGCTGCTCGTGCAGGCGGTGGAGCGACGCCTGGACGGCCCCGGGTCCGATCTGCGGGGGATCGAGCGCGGCTAACGGTGGGAGGGCATGTGGATCGCCTCCGGTGCCACGCCCTCGGCTGATTCGTGCCCCGCGAACTCGAAGACGACGGCGGGCTCGGCGTTGCCGCGCACGTGGGTGAGCCGGTCGGCGGACACGTAGACGTCGAGCAACCCGGGGGCCTCGGAGACCGCGAGCAGCCGCTGCACGTGCTCGTCCACCGACGTGGTCTCACCGTGTCGCGAGCCGCCGTCGAGCACCACCAGCTTGGCCATGCCTCGATCGTAGAGGGCGCTCGATCGTAGAGGGCGCTCGATCGTGCGGGGTTCGCGTCGTACGGGGACCGGCCGACAGCCACTCGTAGGCTGGCCGGGTGCGCACGCGCCGGCTCGAGCTCGAGGACCAGACGCTGCGGGAGTGGGACGCCGTGGTCCTGGACAGCAGCGCGGAGGATGTCGTCCTCGACCGCTCCGCGTTCTACCCCGGCGGCGGGGGGCAGCCCCCGGACCACGGGGTGCTGCTGTGGGGTGGCGTGCAGACGCGGGTCGTGGGCGCACGCAAGGGCAGCGGACCGCACGGTGACCTCGTCCTCGTGCCCCACGAGGACGACCCGGTGCCCCCGCCGGGCACGCGCGTGCGGGGTGCCGTCGAGGACGCGCGGCGCAGCGCGCTGATGCGCACGCACAGCGCGCTGCACCTGCTGTCCGGCGTCGTCTACCGCGACTTCGGCGCGCTCGTCACCGGCGGCAACATGGAGCCGCTCGAGGCGCGCATGGACTTCAACCTGGCGCAGGTGCCCCCGGGGTTCAAGGACACGGTGGCCGAGGCATGCGCGCGGGAGGTCGCCGCGGACCGGCGCATCGAGGTCAGCGTGCTGCCGCGGGACGAGGCGCTCCGCCTGCCCGACATCATCCGCACTGCCACGAACCTGCTGCCCCCTCACCTCGAGCGGGTGCGCATCGTCGACATCGTCGGGCTCGACACGCAGGCGGACGCGGGGACGCACGTCGCCTCCACGCGCCAGATCGGTGAGATCGAGGTCGTGAAGGTCGAGAACAAGGGCAAGGGCTTTCGCCGGCTGCGCATCCACCTGCGCTGACGAACTGCCGTGACGAGCTGCGGTGACGAACTGCGCTGACGATCGGAGCGGTCCATGGACATCACTGTCGTCGAGGGGGACATCACCGAGCAGCGGGTCGACGTGATCGTGAACGCGGCGAACAGCAGCCTGCTCGGCGGTGGCGGCGTGGACGGCGCGATCCATCGCCGCGGCGGGCCGGCGATCGGGGAGGCTTGCCGGGAGCTGCGGCGGACCCGGTTCCGGCACGGGCTCCCCGTCGGCCAGGCGGTGGCCACGACCGCCGGAAACCTCCCGGCCCGCTGGGTCGTCCACGTCGTCGGCCCCGTCTACGGAAGGGGTGGACCGGAACTGCTCGCGTCCTGCTATCGAAAGGCACTCACCGTCGCCGACGAGCTCGCCGCGCCGAGCGTCGCGTTCCCCGCGGTGAGCACGGGCGCCTACGGGTGGCCGCTCGACGACGCGGCTCGCATCGCGGTCGAGACCGTGCGCGCGACGCCCACCCGCGTCGCGGAGGCCCGGTTCGTGCTGTTCGGGCCGCAGGCGTACGCCGTGTTCACCCAGGCCCTCGCGGCCACCGCGTCCCGCCGCACGGGCTGACGGCACCGCGTGCGCCCCGGGCCGCCGGTCAGCGCCGCATGTCCACGCCGACCACGCCGTCCAGCGCGCGCAGCCGCTCACCCACGTCCACGACCGCCACCTCCCGGGCCAGCCGCGTCCGGGCCACGAGCCGCTGCGTCCCCCCGCCGACGTTCTGCACCTCCTGGACCTCGACGGGCGCGCCGACGACCCGCCTCAGCCCGTCCACCGCGCCCGCGAGGGAGTAGCCGCCGCCCAGCTCGAGCACGACGGTGACCGTGCGCCGGGCGGGCAGCCAGCCTCGCTCGATCGACTTCAGCGCCACGAGGGTCGCCAGGCCGATCGCGGTGGCGAGGATCCCGCTGCGGATCTCGCCCAACCCCACCGCGAGGCCGACCGCGGCGGTGAGCCACAGCGACGCCGCGGTCGTGATTCCCTGCACCCGCTCCCCGTGGCGGAGGATCGCACCCCCGCCGATGAAACCGATGCCGGTGACGACCTGCGCCGCGATCCGCGTCGGGTCGACCCCCGGGCCCGCGACCGACGCGCCCGCGAGCGTGAACGTCGCGGCGCCGATCGCGACGAGGACGTGGGTCCGGAACCCCGCGGGCTGCCCGATGAGCTCGCGTTCGAACCCGATGAGACCGCCGAGCGCCGCGGTGACCGCGAGCCGGGCCACCAGGTCGAGCCATCCCAGATCCATTCCCGGAGCATGCATCCTCCGGCGCCGCCACGCGCCCGGTCGCGGGGCGACTATCCGCGACTATCCCGCGCACCCCGGGCCTCAGCCCGAGCCCGGCGGCCCCTCCCGGTGCACCCGCGTCGCGGTCGCCTGCGCCCGCGGCTTGACGTCGATGCGGTCGATGTTGACGTGGCTCGGCCGGGTCACCGCCCAGGCGATGGTGTCCGCGACGTCGTCCGCGACGAGGGGGGTCAGCCCGCGGTACGGCGCCTTCGCCTTCTCGACGTCGCCGCCGAACCGGACGAGCGAGAACTCGGTCTCGACGAGTCCAGGGCAGATCTCGGTGACCCGGATCGGCTCGCCGAGCAGCTCCAGGCGCAGCGTGGCGGCGAACGCGCTCTGCGCGTGCTTGGCCGCGGTGTAGCCTCCTCCGCCCTCGTAGACCTCGTGACCGGCGACGCTGGAGACCACCACGACGTGCCCGTCGCCGCTCGCCCGCAGCGCCGGGAGCACCGCCTGCGTGACGCGCAGCGAGCCCAGCACGTTCGCGTCGTACATCCACCGCCACTGCCGCTCGTCCGCGCGCTCCACCGGGTCGAGCCCCTGCGCCCCGCCCGCGTTGTTCACGAGGACGTGCACGGCGTCGGGCAGCCGGGCGGCGAACTCGGTGACCGACGCGGGGTCGGTGACGTCCAGGGGGTGCGCGATCGCCCCGATCTCCGCCGCGACCTCGTCGAGGCGGTCCCGGCGACGGGCGCCCACGATCACATCGAACCCCTCGGCCGTCAGGCGCCGGGCCGTCGCCGCGCCGATCCCGCTGCTCGCGCCGGTCACGACCGCCGTGCGTGGTGTCTGCTGCACGCCAGCCATCCTGGCGGCCCGCGCCCGTGCGTGCGACGGCGCCGGGAATCGGGGAAGGATGGCGCGCGGTTGAGGGGAACCGGGAGGTGGCGCGGTGACCGTGCGCATGACGGACCGCCTGGGGGGCCGCGTTGGGGGGCGCCTGGGAGGCGGCCCGGTGGGCAGCCTCGCGGGCGGTCTGACCGGCAGGCTGGCGGGCACCGTGGTGGGCACGGCGCAACGGCGGCGCCGCCTGCCGCGGCGGATTGCGATGCTGTCGGTGCACACGTCGCCGTTCGAGCAGCCCGGCAGCGGAGACGCGGGTGGCATGAACGTCTACGTCGTCGAACTGGCGCAGCGGTTGGCCGCGCTGGGCGTCGAGGTGGACATCTTCACCCGGGCCACGGCCCCTCAGCTGCCGCCGGTCGTCGAGCTCACCCCGGGGGTCACGGTCCGGCACGTGGTCGCGGGCCCGTTCGAGGGCCTCGCGAAGGAGGAGCTGCCCGCGCAGCTGTGCGCCTTCACGTCCGCGGTGTTGCGGGTCGAGGCGGCGTTCGAGCCCGGGCACTTCGACCTCGTCCACTCCCACTACTGGCTGTCCGGGCAGGTGGGGTGGCTCGCCAGCGAGCGCTGGGGCGTCCCGCTCGTCCACTCGATGCACACCCTCGCGAAGGTCAAGAACGGTGCGCTGGCGCACGGCGCCCGGCCGGAGCCGCGGTCCCGGGAGGTCGGGGAGGAGCAGGTGGTCGCCGCGGCCGACCGGCTCGTCGCCTCGACCGAGGAGGAGGCCGCCGCGCTGGTGCAGCTGTACGGCGGTGATCCCGCCCGCGTGGTCACCGTCGCGCCCGGCGTCGACCTCGACGTCTTCCGCCCGGGCCCGGTCTCCGACGATCGCGACCGCTGCGGCGTCCCGCGGGACGCGGTGCTGCTGCTGTTCGCCGGTCGCATCCAGCCGCTCAAGGCCCCCGACGTGCTCATCCGGGCCGCGGCGGCCCTGGTCGCGGCAGATCCGGGGCTGCGCCGGCGGCTGGTCGTCGCCGTCGTCGGCGGGCCGAGCGGGACCGGTCGCGACGAGCTCGACCGGCTGCGCGCGCTGGCCGCGGCCCTCGACATCGGCGACGCGGTGCGCTTCGAGCCGCCGGCCCCCCAGCACGTGCTCGCCCGCTGGTATCGCGCGGCGGACGTCTGCGTGGTCCCGTCCTACACCGAGTCGTTCGGGTTGGTCGCCCTCGAGGCGCAGGCGAGCGGCACGCCCATCGTCGCGGCGGCGGTCGGCGGTCTGCCGACCGCGGTCCGGGACGGCGTGTCCGGCGTGCTCGTGGAGGGGCACGAGCCGACGGCATACGCCGCCGCGATCCGCCGCGTGCTCGCCCACCGGCCCGAGCTGTCGGCCGGCGCGCTCCCGCACGCGCAGGGCTTCGCGTGGTCGGTGACCGCCGCGCGGATGCTGGAGGTCTACGCCGCGGCCCTGCACGACGCCGAGCCGCTACCGAGGGCGGTGAACGAGTGAACCTCGCTGACCTCGACCGGGTCATCAAGGAGACCCTCGACGAGCGGGAGCTGGACTACGAGCGGGAGCGGGAGGGCAGCTACGTGGTCCGGCTCCCCGGCGAGCACAAGAAGGTGACGACCTGCTGGCTCGTCGTCGGCGACCACTCGCTGCTCGTCGAGGCGTTCGTCGTGCGCCGGCCGGACGAGAACGCCGAGCAGTTCTACCGGTGGCTGCTCGAGCACAACGCGAAGACCTACGCGGTCGCGTTCAGCCTCGATCACCTCGGCGACGTCTACCTGATCGGCCGGCTGCCGCTCGCCGCGGTCACCCCCGACGAGCTGGACCGGGTGCTCGGGTCGGTGCTGACCTACGCCGACGAGTCGTTCGACCGGCTGCTCGAGATGGGGTTCGCCTCCAGTATCCGGCGCGAGTGGCAGTGGCGGGTCAAGCGCGGCCAGAGCCTGGCGAACCTGGAGGCCTTTGCCCACTTCGCGGATCCCTCGCGGCACCCCGGCAACCACGCGTAGTCGCGGCGCCCGCGCGTCGACAAGGGGGCGTTCGGCCTCTGGCCGCGCCGCTGCCGCCCGGGCAGGCTGACCGAGTCGGCCGTCCCTTTCCGGGCCGGGAGTGTGCAGCCATGACCGAGCAGCCCGCGCGTCTGGTCGAGACCCACACCGCGGTGGTCGTCTTCCTGGGCGACCGCGTCATCAAGGTCAAGAAGCCGGTGCGGATGGCATTCCTCGACTTCTCGACCCGCGCGGCCCGGCGGCGGGCGTGCGAGGACGAGGTGGTCCTCAACCGGCGGCTCGCGCCCGACGTCTACCTCGGCGTCGGGGCGCTCGTCGATCCCGGCGGCGAGGCCGAGCCGGTCGTGGTCATGCGGCGGATGCCGGACGAGCGACGCCTGGCGGCGCTCGTCGCCCGCGGGGAGGACGTCGGCGACCACGTGCGCCGGCTCGCTCGCCGGCTGGCGGCGTTCCACGCCACCGCGGCGACGTCGCCCGAGATCGACCGCGCCGGGGAGCCCGCGACCGTGCGCGGGTTGTGGGAGGCCAGCTTCGCCCAGGTCGCGCCATACGTCGGGCGCATCCTCGACCCGGGCACCGAGGCGCGCACCGAGGAGCTGGCGCGCTCCTACCTGGCCGGGCGCGAGCCGCTGCTGCGGTGGCGGGTGCAGCGCGGGCAGATCCGCGACGGCCACGGTGACCTGCTCGCCGACGACGTCTTCTGCCTCGACGACGGACCCCGCGTGCTCGACTGCATCGAGTTCGACCCCGGGCTGCGGCACGGCGACGTCCTCGGCGACGTCGCGTTCCTGGCGATGGACCTCGAGCGGCTCGGCGCGGCGGACGCCGCCGCGGCCCTGCTTCGGGCCTACGCGGAGTTCTCGGCGGAGACGCATCCGGAGTCGCTCGCCCACCTCTACATCGCCTACCGCGCGCACGTGCGCGCGAAGGTCACCTGCCTGCGCTCCGACCAGGGGGAGCCGTCGGCCGCCGCGGAAGCCCGCCGGCTCGCCGCGCTCGCCCTGCGCCACCTGGAGGCGGGGCGGTGCCGGCTCGTCCTCGTCGGCGGGCTGCCCGGCACCGGGAAGTCCACGCTCGCCGAGGGGATCGCCGACCGGCTCGGCTGGCTGCTCGTGCGCTCCGACGTGCTGCGCAAGCAGCTCGCCGGGTTGCCCGACCGGGCCCGGGCGGGTGCCGGCTACCGGCAGGGCATCTACGCGGAGAAGAGCACCGCGCGGACGTACCAGGAGATGATCGACCGGGCGCGGCGGGCGCTGCGGCTCGGCGAATCGGTCGTCCTGGACGCGTCGTGGACCGACGACCGGTGGCGACTGCTCGCCGCGCACGCCGCGGAGACAACCGCGAGCGAGCTCGTGGAGCTGCGCTGCGAGGCACCCGCGGCGGTCGCCGCCGAGCGGCTCGCGCTGCGGGCCGCCGCCGGGCTCGACCCCTCGGACGCCGGGCCCGACACCGCGGCACGCATGGCGACGGACGCGGACCCGTGGCCCTCGGCGTACGTCGTCGACACCACGCCCGCGGCCGGGCTCGTCCTCGACCGCGTCCTGCACCACCTGCTCGCCACCCCGGCCGCGGCCCCGCGGCCCCAGCTCGTCCCCGGGTGAACGCGCAATGCTCGCCTGGCAGGTGACCCGGCCGGCCCCGATCGCCACCGGTCCGCTGACCCGAGCCGATCTCCCGGAGCCGACGCCCGGGCCCGGCGAGATTCGGGTGCGGGTGCGGGTGTGCGGGGTGTGCCGGACGGACCTGCACCTCGCGGAGGGCGACCTGCCGCCCCGCCGTCCGGGGACCGTGCCGGGGCACGAGGTCGTCGGAATCGTGGACGCGCGCGGGCCCGGGGCCGACCGGTTCACGCTCGGGGAGCGGGTCGGGATCGCGTGGCTGCGCCGCACCTGCGGCGTGTGCCGGTTCTGCGTCCGGGGCGACGAGAACCTCTGCGCCGCGCCGCTGTTCACCGGGTGGGACGCGGACGGCGGGTACGCGGAGGCGGCGGTCGTCCCCGAGGCGTACGCGTACCGGCTGCCCGCCGCGTTCGCCGACGAGACCGCGGCGCCGCTGCTGTGCGCGGGGATCATCGGGTACCGCGCGCTGCGCCGCGCCGCGCTTCCCCCGGCCGGGCGGCTGGGGCTCTACGGGTTCGGGGCGTCCGCCCACCTGGCGGCGCAGGTCGCGCTCGCCGAGGGCGCTCGGGTCCACGTGCTCACCCGCTCCGCGGACGCGCGCGCCCTCGCCCTGGGGCTCGGCTGCGCGTCGGCGGGCGACGCGTACGACGCGCCCCCCGAGCCGCTGGACGCCGCGGTGCTCTTCGCGCCCGTGGGCGACCTCGTGCCCGTCGCGCTCGCCGCTCTCGACCGCGGCGGGACCCTCGCCATCGCCGGCATCCACCTCACCGACGTGCCCCCGCTGACCTACGAGCGGCACCTGTTCTACGAACGGCAGGTCCGGTCCGTGACCGCGAACACCCGGCGCGACGGCGAGGAGTTCCTGGCCCTCGCCGCCCGGATCGGCATCGCGGTGCACACGACGCCGTACCCGCTCGGCGCCGCCGACCGGGCGCTCGCGGACCTCGCGGCCGACCGCGTCACCGGCGCGGCCGTGCTGCTCGCTCCCTAGGGCTCG
>DATGDX010000150.1:0-4213 GCA_035310665.1 Mycobacteriales bacterium
TACGCCCGGCTGTTCGACACCACCGTGCGCGCCGAGTACGAACGCGCGCTCGACCTCGCCAAGAGCCACATCGGCCCGCTGCCCACAGGCGGGCCAGCAGTCCCGATCGCGGACATCACCGCCGGCGACTGGAAGAGCGCACCAGCGTTCAAATCGCGGCTGGCCGCCGGCTGCTGCCTCCGCGCGCCCGCGCAAGGCGCCTGCCCGTACGCCAACATTTGCGAGCACTGCCCCAGCTTCCACACCGACGCCACCCACCTCCCAGTGCTGGCCGCGCAACGCCAAGACGCCGAGATGCTCGCCTCCGATGCGGAAGCGCGTGGCTGGATCGACGAGGCCGACCGACGCCGCCGACTGATCACCCGGCTCGACGCTGTCATCTCCCAGGCCCGCGGCGCATGAGCGAACCCCCGCTCACACGCGTCGAACGCGCGTGCGCGCAGCTGATCAACACCGGCCCAACCAGTCACGTTCACCGCCGTCGCCGAACTCGCAAGACTCGGTCGCGGCACCCTCTACCGCGATCCCCAGCTCCGCGCCGTCGTCGACGAACACCGCACTCGCCAGGCGGAGGCCCGAACCCTCAGCGGGCTCTCCCGCGAGATCGCGCACCTGCGCGCAGCCCTCGAGGCCGTCGCCGACAACGTCAGGCGCCACGAAGAACGACTCCGCAGCCTCGAACGACAGACCAAACGCCAGACCGGCTGAACCAAGTTCAGGTGACACGCACCATCCTGGCCCGATTAGCCGGTCAATGCTTCGACAACGCGGTCGCGGAGGCGTTCTGGTCCACCCTCAAGCGCGAACTCGGCCGCGGCTGGTGGCCCACCCGGGACGCGGCCCGGTGGGCGGTGTTCGACTACCTCGCGTTCTACAACCGGCGGCGACGGCATTCCGCGATCGGTTATCGCACCCCACACGAGGCGATCACCTGGCACCGGGCGGCATGAGGAGCACGACCAGGGCCCGCGGTCCGCGCCCATCGGGCGGCAAGGAGGCGGCTCCTCGCCGGGTGCGGGCAGGGCATCGCCCTGCCCGCAGTTCTCCTGCCCGAGGCCGGTTCGGGGTCCCCAGGGTCAAGGCTCGGCCGCCAGGCCGACCGCGCAGCGGCGCAGGCCTTGACCCTGGGGGAAACCGGCCGTATCCGCGAGGGGCCGCCTCCGACCGTCTCCCCCGGCTCGGACACCAGCGACGGCACGCCACGAGCTGGAGTCCAGTGCTCGCCCGAGCCGGCCCTGCGCCATTGACCGCTAATGTCGTCATGCTTTGACCGACACACCATCACGTGTCCGTCAAAGCGGGGGAACCACAGCCCACCAGCCGGCGACGAGGGTCTCGCGTTGCTGCTCGCCGTTGGGTGCGGTGGAGAGGCGGTCGGCGGCGGCGTACGCGCGCAGCGCGGGCTCGGCCGCACCGGCGCGCAGCTGGTCGAGGGCGTCGCGTTCCCAGGGTTCGGCTTGCCGGCGGTTCTCCCGCAGCACGGCGGGGCCGAGGCGACGGGCGAGGCCGGCGAAGGCCCCGCCGGCGGCGAGCTCGGGCAGTTGGCGGTGGTCGCCGACGAGCACGAGCTTGCCGCGCGCCGCCTGCGTGGCGGCGAGCAGCCGGGCCAGCTGGCGGGTGGGCACGATGCCGGCCTCGTCGACGACGAGGACGACGCGAGGGGGAAGCCCGTGACGGTGCCCACCGGCCCGCCCGGCTGCCCGGTCGCCGTCGAGCTCGGTGAGGAGTCGGGCGACGGTGATGCCGGGCATGCCGGTGCCCTCGGCCAGGGCGATGGCCGTCCGGGCGGCGACCGCGGTGCCGAGCACCGGGATCCCGCTGGCGTGCCACGCCTCCCGGGCGGCGGCTAGCGCGCGGCTCTTGCCGGTCCCGGCCTTGCCGACCACCACATCGACGCCGGCGCCGGACGTGGTCAGCTGGCGCACCATCGCCGTCTGCTCCTCCGCCAGCGAGGAGTGGCCGGCCAGGGCGTGTTCGACCGCGGCCGGATCGGCGACGCCGACCCCCGCGGCCCGCCCGGCGTCGGCGACGCGGAGGATCGCGGTCTCCGTGGCGAGCATCTCCCGGGTGGTGTGCCGGGCGAAGCTGCGCGCCGCCCCCGGCCGCCCTTCGGCCGCGGGCGGATCGACGGCGATCACCTCGGGGTGGCCGAGCAGCTGATCAGCGAGCCGTTCCACGGCGGCGACCGGCGCCCCACCGGGGCAGCTGGGCGCACCAGCGCCACCCGGTCGCAAGCGACTGCGGGTGCACGCCGTAGTCCTTGCCCCTGCGGGTGGCCAGCGCGGCGACCTGCGCCGCATGCCGGGACGTTGCCCCCCGGCGCGCCAGCTGGTCTTCGATCTCGGTGCGGCGGCGGGAGAACGCCTGCAGCACGCTCGTCGGGACGCCGGTGATCTCGCAGGTGCCGTTCGGGTTCAGCCGGAAGGTCAGGCCGAGGTGGTGCAGCTCGTGGCGCAGCGCGGTCTGGTAGAGGGTTCCCGCGGTCTTGGCCTGCAGGTAGAGCTGCCGGCCGTCCAGCGCGGACCAGCGGCCGTCACCGCCGCGGGTCAGGTTCGGGACCAGCACGTGGGTGTGCAACTGCGGGTCGCCCGCGCGGCTGCTCCGATGTCGAAACGCCGCCGCGACGAACCCGCCGCCGGGTAACCGGTCGACGCCGTCCCGGCCGCGGCGGACCTCGCCGGCCTCCCGCTCCAAATAGCCGACCGCTTGCGCGACCGCGGCGTCGTGCGCGCGGCGTACCACGAGGGACACCTGCTCGTTGCCGAGCGCGAAGAGCAGGCTGACCGATTTCGGGGCGGAGAAGGTCAGGTCCAGGCCTGGCAACCGATCCGGCCGCCGGACACTGATCAGGGAGCGGCCGGTGGCCGGGTCCCGCCCGTCCAGCACCGCCCGCAGATCGTCAGGGGCGACGATGCCGGACAGCCCCAGCCGGGCGGCGCCGGACCCCACCCACCGGCCCGGCGCCTCGCCGGAGCCCAGGTAGTAGTCCTCGACGCCCGTCGCGACCGCCCGCAGGTAGTAGCCCTCCGCGCCGCGGCCGAGCTTGCCGATGCTCAACACCGTCGCCACCCGGCCGTGGTCTCGCCGTTTCCCACGTTGGCCTCCCGGTAGCGCGGCGGACGGCGCCGCTGCCACCACCGTGGGAGGGCGGCTTGCCATCAGGCTTGCCGGCAACCCGCCCCGTCTTGCCGGACGTCTTGCCGGACGTCTTGCCGGTCGAGGGACCGGGGCGAAGGCGTTCCGCTGCCCCGGCACGCTTGCCAGGAATCGACTCGGCGCGCGTGGTCACCGGCGGGTGACGCTCGAAGCGGTTGTCGGGACGCTTGTCAGGGGCAAGCGAGCGCGTTCGGGATTGCCGCTGAATCACTCGGCGAGCGGTCAGCCCGGGCGTGCTGGCGGCCGGACGTCGATCGCCCGTGCACTGTCGGCCGTTCGCAGCCCGGTGGCGCGTCCGTCAAAGAGCGGTGTGGACCGGGGCAAGCCGCCTACGACTGGTTGCGGAACGTCGCCGGCAAGCCGTGTGGCAAGCCCGCCGCGCAGCGTGGTATCAACCGTTCCTGTTCGAGGAGGACCACGATAACCCGCGTTGGCGACGTCCCGCGCATCGACGACCGAGCCGGACGGTCGGACCAACCGCCTCCGCCGCCGGGACGCTGGTTTCCCGCGGAACCCGCCTGGCGGGCCCTGCACCGGCTCGCCCACGCCCGCCGGATCTCGATCGTCGAGCTGGCCGCCGTCGTCGGACTCGATCGCCGCACCATCCAGCGACTGGCCGCCGGCCGTCGCCTGCGCACCGACGCCGCGGACCGCCTGGCCGTCGCCCTGGCCTGCCACCCGTGCGACCTGTGGCCGACCTGGTTCGACCCTTGCGTCAGCCGCGACGTCGCCGCCGCAGACGAGAGAGCCGTGTGATGGACGAGACGAGGACCACGCTCACGGTGGAGGAGACCGCGAAACTGCTCGGCATCTCCCGCGGCCTGGCCTTTCACAACGTGTTTGAGATCGATCACGAGGATTGGCGGGCTCCCACGGGCGCCGCCCGGGGGCGGGAGCCAGCCGGCGGGCCATCAGCCCGACCATCGCCCACTTCACCATGGCTTCGGAGTGCTCGGGCAGCCGCTCGTTCGTGCGCCAGCCGTCGGCACCGGCTGATCCATGACAGCGTGCGCTCCACCACCCAGCGGCGGGGCAGCACCTCGAAGGTGCGCTGACC
>DATGDX010000151.1:0-2814 GCA_035310665.1 Mycobacteriales bacterium
CTGGGGGAGGCGCAGGACGGCTGGCGACGGGTGGTCTCCCTCGCCGCCGCGCACGGCGTGCCCACGCCGGGGTTCAGCTCGGCGCTCGCCTACTACGACTCGGTGCGCCGCGATCGGCTTCCGGCCGCCCTCGTGCAGGGGCTGCGCGACTTCTTCGGGGCGCACACGTATCACCGCGTCGACCGGGAGGGCGTGTTCCACACGCTGTGGTCGGAGGACCGGAGCGAGCAGAGGGTGTAATCAGATGTTCGTCCGTTCGCTGGACCCTGCGGACCGGGCGGCCGTGGATCGGGTGACCGCGACGCTGCGCGGCACCGCGCCGCTCGGGGTCGCGTTCTCCGGCGGGGTCGACTCCTCGGTCCTCCTTGCGCTCGCCGCGCGAGCTGTCGGCCGTGACCGGGTGCTGGCACTCCTCGGGGTGTCACCGAGCCTCGCCGGTGACGAGCGCACCGCCGCGCATGCCGTCGCCGCGTTCCTCGGCGTCCGGCTCGTCGAGGTCGAGACCCGCGAGGGTGAGCGCGCGGGCTACCGGCGGAACGGCCCCGACCGGTGCTTCCACTGCAAGGACGAGCTGTTCACGCGGATCTCGGAGGACGTGGCCCTCGAGCACGGCCTGGCCGCGCTCGCCTACGGGGAGAACGCCGACGACGCGCGGCGGCCCGACCGGCCCGGTGCCCGCGCGGCCACCGCCCATCGGGTGCTGCGGCCGTTGGCCGAGGCCGGCCTGGACAAGGCCTCGGTCCGCCGCATCGCCCGCGCGCTTGCCCTGTCCTGCGCCGACAAGCCGGCCGCTCCGTGCCTGGCCTCGCGCATCCCGCACTTCGAGGAGGTCGACGCCGACAAGCTTCGCCAGGTCGAGGCGGCCGAGGCGGCCCTGCGGATGCTGGGGTTCGACGACCTCAGGGTGCGCCACCACGGCGACGTCGCGAGGATCGAGTTGCCGGTCGCGGAGCTGACGCGATGCGTGTCCGAACCGGTCCGGAGCGCCGTGCACCGGGCCGTCCGGTCGGCCGGGTTCCGGTTCGTCGCGCTCGACCTCGGCGGGGTGCAGTCGGGGGCCTTCACGGTGCCGTTCGTGGACCCGGGGGCCGGTGCGGAGGCCTGACGGGTGCCCTGGAGCGCCGAGCGAGCATTGCGAGTGATCGTGTACACGGACTCGACGGGTGTCGGCGGCGCGGAGATCAGCCTGGAACACCTCGTGCGTGAGGCACCGGCCGCGGTGGACGTCGTCGTCGCGGGGACCTCGCGGCCCATCGTGGAGCGGATCGCCGCGGTCCGCCCCGGAGCCCGCGCTCTCGTCGTCCGGCGCGGCGCCCTGGCCCACGCCGCCGCGTTCGCCGCCCTGCGCCCGGACGTCGTCCACCTCAACCGCAGCGTCCCCTGGGCGACCGCCGCCGCGGCGTGCGCCGCCCTGAGCGTGCCGGACACCCGCCTCGTCACCGTCGACCAGTTGCCGCTTCGGACCACGCACGCCGCGCTGCTGTGGCGGACCCGGGCGCTGACCCTGCGGGCCGACGTCGCGGTCGCCGTGGGACGCGTGAGTGCCCGACGGGTGGAGGACTTCTACGCCCTCGGCCCCGGAAGCGTGGTCTCGGTCCCCAACGGGGTGCCGCCGGTCGACGCCGTGCCCTCGGTCCCGTCCCGCACCGGAGAGCTGCGGGTGGGGTCGCTCGGCCGCCGCGACCCGATGAAGGGGTACGACGTCGCGCTTCGCGCCCTCGCCCGGATCGAGGGCGTGCGCCTGCTCGTGCACGGCACCGGCGGGGAGGCACCCCGGCTCACCGCCCTGGCCCGGGCTCTCGGGATCGCCGACCGGGTGGAGTGGCGGGAGTGGATCTCGGACCGCGCCGCCGCGCTCGGCGGGTTCGAGGTGCTCGTGCTGCCCTCCCGGACGGAGGGCTTCTCCCTCTCGCTGGTCGAGGCGATGTCGGCCGGGCTGCCGTGCGTGGCCACGAACGTCGGCGGTGCCGCGGAAGCTTTCGACGAGGGGCGCTGTGGCCTGCTGGTCCCCCCGGACGACCCGGTCGCGCTGGCCGCCGCGCTCGTCCGGCTGCGCGACGATCCGGCCGGTCGCGAGCGGCTCGGATCGGCCGCCCGCGAGCGCGCCCGCGCGCTGTACACCGCGACCCGGATGGCGTCGGCGTACCTGGACCTGTGGACGCAGGCGGTGTCCCGACCCCGACGCCCGCGGCTGCGTGTTCCCCCACCGACGCCGTGACACCGGCGTGGCGGCGACGGCCGTGTAACCCCGCCCAGCGTTGTCACCGCAGGTCGAGATCGAGCGGCTGTGGGCGACGGTGACCGAGCAGGCTGCCTTGTAGCACCTGCAGCAGGGTTCGGCCGCCTCTCGACGCCGACAGACCAGGCTTGGGTCGAGTCCTTGTTCGGCCAGTCAACAGCGAGTGGCCGCACCTGGAGCGGATGCGCGACCCGCAGAGCTGGTCGCCGAACTCGACCGCGTTCGCGCCGAGTAAACGCGTGCGTCGGCACGCCGGCATCGGGTACGTCACACCAGACGACGACCACACCGGCCGCGGCGACGCGATCCGGCAAGTCCGTCGCGACGGCCAACCAGCCTCGAAGACCTCGTCAACGCGATCCGTGCGTTCATCAACGGGTGGAACGAGCGGTGCCAGCCGTTCGTGTGGACCAAGACCGCCGACGAGCTACTGGAACATTCCGATCCCGTAAGAACGTGTTTGAGATCGATCACGAGGATTGGCGGGCTCCCACGGGCGCCGCCCGGGGGCGGGAGCCAGCCGGCGGGCCATCAGCCCGACCATCGCCCACTTCACCATGGCTTCGGAGTGCTCC
>DATGDX010000152.1:0-3328 GCA_035310665.1 Mycobacteriales bacterium
GTCGTGGAGGCCAAGCTCGCCGAGCTGACCGTCGAAATCCGGCACACCGATACCCGGACATACCGGGAGGAGCTCAAACGGCGCCGGGACGTGCTGCGGCGAATCGACGACGCGCTCGTGCAACTCGGCGAGGAGAAGACCCCCGCGGGGTAGCCGCGGGCTGCCGCGACAGCAGGGGTCTCGCCTGCGCGTCCCGCATCGGCGAGCATTCGTCGTGGCCGGCACTGCGGCTGAAACCCTGCCGGCGACTCTCGGTGCGCCTGATGGGGAGGTGAGCCGGAGGCATGCCAGCCATCGCGTCCTCTCGTCGACCACATTGGATCACGGCCGCTGCCACGAGCCTGACCGCGCTCATGCTTGCGACGCCCGTCGCCAGCCCCGCTGGCGCACAGGTGCCCGTTCCGACCTCCCGGGTCGCGCTCCCAAAGAAGATCGAGAAACTGTCGCCGTACCTTCCGCAGGTCTCGTGCGACCCGGTGGCGAAGCCGGGGGTCATCGCCTTCGCCCGGCTCGTCCGGCGCACGTACCCGACGACCGGCAGCCTCGGCATCACCAGCGACTGCGCCGTTCGAGGACGCAGCGAGCACAAGGAGGGCCGGGCGTGGGACTGGGCGGTGTCGGCCCACGACCGCGCCGACGCGGCCCGGGCTACGGCGCTGCTGAACTGGTTGCTGAAGAAGGACGGGCGCGGCAAGAAGTACGCCAGCGCCCGGCGCCTCGGCATCATGTACATCATCTGGAACCGCCGCATCTGGGGCTCCGCATACGCGAAGGACGGGTGGCGGCCCTACGCCGGGGCGAATCCGCACACCACTCACGTGCACTTCTCCTTCAGCTGCGCGGGAGCAATGGGCCGCACGTCCTTCTGGACGGGCAGGGTGGCGAAGACCGACTACGGTCCCTGCCCACGCAAGAGGGGCGGGCTGGCCCCGAGGTACGACGGCCCGAACTCCGAGCCGTGCCGGGACGAGAACCGCGACGGCGACCGTGGCTGATGCCCGGCGCGACGATTGCCGGCCAGCGCGTCCCGACCGTTTCGCCCGCCGCCATGCGCCTGCGCTGTGAGACGCCTGCCGACGCCGACGCGATCGACGCGCTGCTCGCGCGTGCCTTCGCCGGCCACCCGCACAGCCACCAGACCGAGGCCGCGATCGTGCGCGCGCTGCGCGCCGCCGGCGCCCTGTCGCTCTCCCTCGTCGCCGAGGACGACGACGGCGGCGTGATCGGCCATGTCGCGGCGTCGCCGGTGCGGGTGGCCGGTGCGGAGCGCGGCTGGTACGGACTCGGCCCGCTGGCGGTGGAGCCGGCGCGGCAGCGCGGCGGCGTGGGCTCGGCGTTGATGCGGGCGGTGCTGGAGACGGTGGGCGCGCGGGGCGCGGCGGGGTGCGTGCTCGTCGGCGACCCGGCGTACTACGCCCGCTTCGGCTTTGCGCCGCTGCCCGGGCTGGAACTGCCCGGCGTGCCGGCCGAGGTCTTCGTCGGCCGGGTGCTGGCGGGCCCGCCCGCCCACGGCCTGGTCGCGTTCCACCCGGCGTTCGAGGCGTCCTGACCGCCTGCGACGGTGAATAGACGGGGAGCCGGACGAGGTCGACACTGTCGGCGACAGCCGCGGGGCCCGGACGGGATCAAGGTGCGGAACCACCGCAAGGGGGCCCGAGTGACGATTCAGCTGAACCACACGATCGTGTCGGCCCGGGACAAAGAGGAATCGGCCACGTTCCTCGCCGAGATCCTGGGGCTCGACGGGCCGACGCCCTTCGGACCGTTCCTCGTCGTGCATCTGCACAACGGCGTCTCCCTCGACTTCGCTGATGACGACGGGCCGGTCAAGCCGCAGCACTACGCGTTCCTGGTGGACGAGGCCGGCTTCGACGAGATCTTCGGTCGCATCCGCGCGCGGGGACTGTCGTACTGGGCGGACCCGGCACGCCGGCGCCCCGGTGAGGTCAACACGAACGACGGGGGGCGCGGCGTGTACTGGGAAGATCCGAGCGGCCACTTCCTGGAGATCATCACGCGCCCCTACGGCAGCGGGAGCTGAAGCGGCTGCGACACGGTGCCGGCCGCGACCGGGGAGCAAGGGTCCGTGGGCGGTCCTCCGTGCGACGATCGGCGTGTCGTGCGGTCTCGCGGGCTCGCTCGCTCCGTACCATTTGCGAGCATTCGGCGATGAAGGACTGCGGCGCGGAGCGGGACCGTCGCGGGCACGGGCAGCGGTCTCTGCGGGCAGGAGAACGACAGTGAGCGAGTCGACCGTCCTCGTCCTCATCGTCGCGACAGGATTGATGCTGCTCATCGGAATAAAGAACGTGATCTATCTCTTCCTGACCTGGTTGCTGTTGGCGGTGTTCATGGAAAAGGACCCGAAGGGGGCTGCGGAGGCGGTGCGAGAGGGCGTTCATGACCTCGTCAGATCGTCAAGGCACTCATGTAGCGGCCGGTCATGGACAGGGAGGCCCGCCCATCGTGGGAGGAGCGGCTCCGGGCGGCCGCGGCGTGGCTCGCCTTCTCCGGCTCTCGGCTGCGGGGCTGGTTCGACGGGCACCGGCAGAGCCGGGAGCCGCGGGCAACGCGGTGGTCCGGGGGCGGAAAGGGTGATACAAGCCGGTTCGGGAGATACATCCGCCATCCCGAGAGAATCGAGCGCATCCGCCGGGGCGACGTCGACGTCCCCGCGATCATTCACAAGGACTGGGTCGTCCTGGTCCCCCCCGTCGCGCGCACGGTCCTCTTCGTCGTCCTCGCGGTCGCGTGGCACGACCAGCCCTGGCGGGTGTTCGTCGTTCTCGGCGTGCTTCTCGCGCTTCGCATGAACAGACGGGGCTTGAGCGACGGGCGAAGGCTGTCGATCTTCTGGGCCCTTGCCGTGGTCGGCCTGACGACGTACCTCGCGCTCGCGGTCCTCGAGAAGTGGCCGGTCGGCGTCCAGCTCCTGGTCGTGATCGTGGCCGCGCTCCTGTGGCTCGTCCACGACGGCGTCCTGTGGTTCTACGACGTGCTCATCCTGACGAACTACAACCTGTATCGCGAGTTCGTCGACGTCCACGGCCTGGACTACGACTATCGCAAGGCCTGAAGCGACCTGCGGAGCTTCACGTACAACGAACCGCGTCTGCCGCTGACCACCTGGCGGTTGTGTGGCGCGATCCCTCCGCCGACCGGACCTCGGAGTCATGCAATTCGAGTCGGCGGTGCAATTTGACAAGCCGCTTAACTCGTTCGGCCCCATCACCCACGTCAACACCTTCCGGGCGCAGTTCGTCGAAATCAGGGAAGGGAAGATGCGCGGGTCGACGCCGCCCCCGGTGAACCCGCTCTAGCCGTTTCC
>DATGDX010000153.1:0-2777 GCA_035310665.1 Mycobacteriales bacterium
ATCCCCGACGTTCGACGCCTCGGGAATTGCCGCGTCGATCGTCGCCGGTCATCCCCGGCGGCCTTTGCCGTCGCCGTGAGGAGGGATAGGAGTATCCCAAACAGCGCTTAGCGTTTCAGGTGGTCGAGGAACAGGGTGGCCGTCGTGGTGGCGCTCATGGTATGCGGGAAAGTCACGTAGCCACCGGTATCCCGATATGCGCCAGTGCCGCCGGTGATGGCAAGTCGTACGGTCTTCTGGGACGTATTGAACAGTCCTTGGAAGGTCAGCTGACCCTTCGGCAAGGTCGCGCTGACGAGGCACTGCGTCTCGTGCGCGCTGCCCGAGAGGACTCGGGTGACGGTGCACACCCCACCGTCCGTGCCGATTTTCTTTCCGGCGAGGAACACGTCCTCGGCGAAGATCATTTGGTCGCCCTGGCTGAGGCCTCTCGTGCCAAGGTCGAGGTGGGTTGATTGAACGGCCTTCGTGGTGACTTGGATGGTGCTCGCGGCGGACCCGCTCGACGCCGAGGTGAGTGCCGCCACGCCGAGCGCGCCCGCCGGTACAGCGACGAGGGCAACTCCGGCTGCTTTCCGGATCCCAGACATGGCCACGCTCCTTTCACATGTAAAGTTGAAACAGGGTGCCGGTTGTCGCCCACGGGCTAGTTCCGGACATCGGGAGTGTCGTGTGTGGATGAAGTCCGTACCCGGGCGCGCATCTCGGTGTACGTGGGAATGTCCAGTTCGCCTTGTGCGAACCGGCGATCGAGAATCTCTTCCGGCGTTTCCCGCCGCCCGCGGTTCCCGGGGCGGTCGGAGGCGAACCGAAGGACGGCCCACACGACCAGCGGGATCAGCACGAGCCAGAACAGCATTCCGAAACCCATCATCATCAATGACTCCTTTGAGTCGCGAACCAATTCCCTCCGCGAGGAGGAAGAATCAACAGCGGGCGCAGTCAACGCCGTGTGCGGTGTCCGAGGTCCACGCCGATGTGCTCGCTGCGGACGGCGAGCCGGCTCACCAGCAAAAGACGAGGCCCACCAGCGCGGTGCCCAGGACCTGCAGCACGGCCACCGCCGCGATCGCGATCAGCGCCACGAACCGCGGTCGGGTGGGGGTCGTGAGGGCGTTCATGGTCTCCTCCTTTCGGTGCCGGGCCCCGCGGTGACCGCCTACGGGTGCCACCACGCGCGCTGGGTCAGTTCGGTCAGTGCCGTGCGGTCGGCGGTCGATTCGCCTCCCGGTCACATCGCTGAGCCTTCGCCGCGCCGCGGTTTCGGACCAGCCGGGCAGCCGCCGACTCGTGAGGGGGCTAGCCGGAGTTCAGGAAGGTGAGGACAGCCCGCACCCGCCGGTGGTCGTCGGCGCGGTCGGCGATGCCCAGCTTGGTGAAGATGCTGGTGACGTGCTTTTCCACGGTGTGCTCGGTGATGAACAACCGCTCGCCGATGGCCCGGTTCGAGCGGCCCTCGGCCATCAGCGTCAACACCTCGCGCTCCCGATCGGAGAGCTCGGCGAGCGGATCGCGACCGGCGTGCGGGCGGGTGACGAGCTGTTCGACGACGAGCGGGTCGAGCACGCACTCGCCCTCGGCGACCCGTCGGACGGTGGCGGCCAGGGTGTCGAGGTCGGCGACCCGGTCCTTGAGCAGGTAGCCCACCGCGGTGGTGCCGGCGGCGAGCAGCTCGACCGCGTAGCTCGGTCGCACGTACTGGGATAGCACGAGCACGCCGGTGTCCGGGTACCGGGCGCGGATCTCGCGCGCGGCCCGCAGCCCCTCGTCGGTGTGGGTGGGCGGCATGCGGATGTCGACGATCGCGACGTCCGGCCGGGTGTCCTCGACCGCGGCGAGCAGCTGCCCGGCGTCGCCGGCCTGGCCCACGACGGTGAGCCCGGCCTCGGAAAGCAGCCGGGCGAGGCCCTCGCGCAGCAGCACCGAGTCGTCGGCGAGCACTATCCGCATGGCATCTCCGCCCGAACCACCGTGCCGCCACCCGGCCGGCTGGCGAGCAAGAGCCGCCCGCCGAGCGCCTCCACCCGGTCGGCCAGGCCGCGCAGCCCCGAGCCGGCGGCGAGGTCAGCGCCGCCGACGCCGTCGTCGGCCACCTCGATCACGAGTGAGCCGTCACAACACGCGACGTGGACCTCGGCTGTCATGGCCTGCGCGTGCTTGGCGACGTTGGCCAGGGCCTCGGAGACCACGTAGTAGCCGGCCGTCTCCACCGGCTCCGGCAGCCGCCCGGCGACCGCGATCGACAACTCCACCGGCACCGGGCAGCGCCGCGCGAGCTCGCGCACCGCCTCGCCGAGACCCCGCTCGGTCAGGATCCCGGGGTGGATCCCGTGGCTGAGCTCGCGCAGCTCGGTGAGTGCGCCAGACAGGTCCTCGCGCGCCTCGTGCAGGATCGGACGGGCGGTGTCGGGTTGACTCGCCAGCCGCGACTCGGCCAGCCCCAGCGTCATCGCGAGCGCCACCAGCCGCTGCTGGGTGCCGTCGTGCAGGTTGCGCTCGATGCGGCGCCGCTCGGCCTCCGCGGCCTCGACCACCCGGGCCCGCGAGGCCCGCAGGTCCTCCAGCCGCGCCCGCAGCTCGGCCTGTAGCCGCTCGTTCTCCAGCGCGAGCGCCGCCGCCGCGCCCACCGACCGAACGAGCTCCGGGTCCTCAACCAGCGCCGGATCGTGCACCAGCGCGGCGATCCGTCGGCCCTCCCGCTCGATCAGCGTCACCGCCCTCGCCTCGTCCTCGGCCGGCAGCGACACCGGCTGGCCGGTCGCGTCGACGTGCCGCCC
>DATGDX010000154.1:0-1696 GCA_035310665.1 Mycobacteriales bacterium
GTGCGGCCCGCCGCCCTGGTCGCCGCCCGCACCGGCCTCGACCGGCGCCGCCTGCGAGCCGTCCGCGCCGCCGGAGCCGTCGCCGGTGACGACCCGCTCGAGCTGCGCCCCGAGCAACCGGCGGAACTTGCGCCGGGGGCGGGTGCGTTCGAGGACCGCGACCTCCAGCTGCGCAGGGGCCGGCGTCCGCGGCTCTCCCCCGTCGGTGGACCGGGACAGCGCGTCGATGGCGAGCGCGAGCGCGTCGTGCAGGCTCATGCCGTCGTGGTAGCGCTCGCGCAGCACGGTGGCCACCTGCTCGGCCTGGCCGCCCATCGCGACGAACCCGTGCTCGTCCGCGACCGAGCCGTCGTAGGTGAGCCGGTAGAGCTGGTCGTCGGCCGGGGTCTCCCCCACCTCGGCGACGACGATCTCGACTTCGTAGGGCTTGGTGGTCTCAGTGAAGATCGTTCCGAGCGTCTGCGCGTAGGCGTTGGCGAGCCCGCGGCCGGTGACGTCGCGGCGATCGTAGGAGTAGCCGCGCAGGTCGGCGAGGCGTACGCCGGCCACTCGCAGGTTCTCGAACTCGTTGTACTTGCCGACCGCGGCGAACGCGATGTCGTCGTAGATTTCGCTGATCTTGTGCAGGGCCCGGGAGGGGTTCTCGCCGACGAACAGGATGCCATCCGCGTAGGTCACGACGACGACGCTGCGGCCGCGCGCGATGCCCTTCCGCGCGTAGTCCGCCTTGTCCTTCATGATCTGCTCGGGCGAGACGTAGAACGGCATCGACACGGGCCCGGGCCTCCTCGGGACGGAACGTGGAAGCGGCGCTCAGCGCAGCGGCGCGGGAGGTCCGCCGGGGCTCGACATCCGTTCGTCGACGACCGCGTGGACGACGTCGCCGACCGCGTCGTCGTCCAGCCGGCGGAACCCGGCATCCGAGACGACCGCGACGACCGGCCAGATCCGCCGGGTCAGGTCCGGCCCTCCGGTGGCGGAGTCGTCGTCCGCCGCATCGTAGAGCGCGTGGACCGCGGCGAGGGTCGCGTCGGCCTCGCCGAAGTCGGTGCGGAACAGCTTCTTCAGCGCGCCGCGGGCGAACATCGAGCCGGAGCCGACGGCGTGGAAGGAGTCCTCCTCGTAGCGCCCGCCGGTCACGTCGTAGGAGAAGATGCGGCCGATCCCGGTCTCGAGGTCGTAGCCGGCGAACAGCGGAACGACCGGCAGCCCCTGCAGGGCCATCGGCAGGTTGCCGCGGACCAGCGTGGAGAGGCGGTTCGCCTTGCCCTCCAGGGACAGGGTCATCCCCTCGATCTTCTCGTAGTGCTCGAGCTCGACCTGGAACAGCCGCACGAGCTCGATCGCGATGCCCGCGCTCCCCGCGATGCCGACGCAGGAGTATTCGTCGGCCTGGAACACCTTCTCCATGTCGCGCTGCGCGATGATGTTGCCCATGGTCGCCCGCCGGTCGCCCGCCATCACGACGCCGTCCGTGTGCGTGACCGCGACGATCGTGGTGCCGTGCGGCGCGAGGTCGCCGGCGCTGGCGGGCAGCGCCGCGCGGCGGGAGGGCAGCAGGTCGGGTGCCGCGAGCGAGAGGAAGTCGGCGAACGACGAGGTGCCGGGCGTCAGGAAAACCTCGGGGAGACGCCCGGAGAAGCCTTGCTGACCCGCCATCCCTCGCCCTTCAGGTAACCGATCGCCCCGGGACCGA
>DATGDX010000155.1:0-5371 GCA_035310665.1 Mycobacteriales bacterium
CAGTCCGCCTGCACCCCGGCGAGAACGTCCCGGCTGTTGCCGGGCAGCTCCGTGGCGGACAGCGCTTGCATGTCCGCGGCCACGGCATGTTCTGCCGAGACGCGGTTGTTCGCCGCCGCAGCAGCGGCCTGCGTCGTTTTCACGGCGTCGTGCGACAGCGAGTAGTAGCGGACCGCGAGGACGTCGTAGCGCAGCGCCGCTGCCGCGGACAGGGGCTGCATCCCGTGCTGATAGATGTCGTCCGTCTTCGCGGACACTGCGTTGATCCCGGAGACACGCACGATCCCCACGACGAGCGCGACGACGGCGGCGACCAGCACCGCCCCAGTCACCTTCGTAGCGACCCGCCGGTCGGCCAGCCACCGGGCCAGGACCTTGCCGTCGCTGGGTGCGGACCTCGTCGGCACGAGTGGGGCAGACGATGGCATGACGCGACCCCCAAATCCCAGATGATGTGATCTGCATCGACACCAGGGCGATGGGCACTTGAGAAGGACTTCGAGGTGCGCCCGCCTCCGGGTGACCCTGATCGGAAGATCAACGAGGACGTGAGGGACAACGCTCCAGCCGTGCATGTCGGCAGCGACGGTCACCGCAGGACGGCTGACGACCGGCGGAAACTCGATCCGGGCAACGCTCGCCTGCCGTCCGACGACACCGACCTCGTCGACGTCGAGGGAGCGCAACCGGCATAGCCTGCGCCTCTCATGAGGTCGAGGGCGGTCGGCGCGGTGGCTGCTCGCCGCGGCGCTGTTCGGGACCACCGGCACGGCGCAGGTGCTCGGACCGGAGGCCACGACGCCGCTGGGCGTGGGGGCGGCGCGGCTCGTTCTCGGTGGCTTGGCGCTCCTCGCCGTGCTGCCGACCGTGGGGCTCCCTCGAGGCCGTGCGGTTGCCCTGTGGCGAACGCCTCCCGGGTTGATCGCTGGAACGTGCACGGCGTTGTACCAGATCTGCTTCTTCGCCGGCGTGGACCATGCCGGGGTGGCCGTCGGGACGCTTGCGGCCATCGGCAGCGGTCCGGTCCTCACCGGCGCCCTGGCGCGGCTTCTGCTCCGGGAGCGCCCCGGTCGCCCCTGGCTCATCGCGACCGGTCTGTGCCTCACGGGCTTGGCCATGCTCGTGCTCGGCGGCGAGCCGTCCGGGAACGCCGACGCCCCGGGCGTGGCGCTAGCCCTGCTCGCCGGCTTGTCCTACGCGACGTACACCGCGTTGGCGAAGCGACAACTCGACGCCGGGCACCCGCCGGCGGTGGTCATGGCGGCGGCTTTCGGGCTCGGTGGGCTGCTCTCGGTGCCGCTCCTGCTGGCACAACCGCTCGGGTGGACGGCGGAGGGCAGCGGGCTGCTGCTCGTGCTGTACCTGGGGCTGGTCACCACGACGCTTGCCTACCTGCTGTTCGTGCGAGGGCTGTCCGTGCTGCCGGCCGGGCCGGTGACCACGCTCATGCTGGCCGAGCCCGTCGTCGCGACCGCGCTCGGGATCGCGGTCCTCGACGAGACGCTGTCGTCGCTGGGCGCGTTCGGCACTGCGCTGGTCCTGCTCGGGCTGCTGAGCCAGGGCCGCGGGGCAGCGGCGGCGACGGCCGCACCCGAGGGCGCTGTCGGAAGCACCTGAGTGCCGCACCCACGAGCCGCCACGCCGCGGAGGATGCGAGATTCGAACTCGCGAGGGGTTGCCCCCAACACGCTTTCCAAGCGTGCGCCCTAGGCCAACTAGGCGAATCCTCCACCTGGCAGCCTACTCAGCAGCGCGTGAGCCGGGGGGCGTCGTCTGGGGGTGACGGCCGAGCGGACCGGTGTGCGCGCCGTACACTGCCGCCGGGCCCCCCGTGCGGCGTCCACCCCGTGAACCCCCCCAGGGCCGGAAGGCAGCAAGGGTAAGCGGGCTCTGGCGGGTGCGCGGGGGGCCTTCGGCAGCGACGTCCGCGGGAGGTTCGGGGTGAGCCTGGCGCTGTACCGCAAGTACCGCCCGGGCAGTTTCGCCGAGGTCGTCGGGCAGGACCACGTCACCGAGCCGCTCCAGCACGCGCTGGCCGCGGGCCGGGTGCACCACGCCTACCTGTTCAGCGGGCCGCGGGGGTGCGGCAAGACGTCCAGCGCCCGCATCCTGGCCCGCTCGTTGAACTGCGCGGAGGGGCCGACCCCGACCCCGTGCGGGCGGTGCGAGTCGTGCCTGGCCCTCGCCCCCAACGGGCCGGGTTCCCTCGACGTCATCGAGATCGACGCCGCGTCGCACGGCGGTGTCGACGACGCCCGTGACCTGCGCGAGCGTGCCTTCTTCGCCCCCGTCGCGTCCCGGTTCAAGACGTACATCATCGACGAGGCTCACATGGTGAGCGGGCCCGGCTGGAACGCCCTGCTCAAGCTCGTCGAGGAACCGCCCGAGCACCTCGTGTTCGTCTTCGCAACGACCGAGCCCGACAAGGTCATCGGGACGATCCGCTCCCGCACCCACCACTACCCTTTCCGGCTGCTGCCGCCCGGCGTGCTCCGGGACCTGCTGACCCGGGTCTGCGCCCAGGAGGGTGTCGACGTCGACCCGACGGTGCTGCCCCTCGTCGTCCGCGCCGGAGCCGGGTCCGCCCGCGACGCGCTGTCGGTGCTCGACCAGCTGATCGCCGGTGCCGGCCCCGACGGCGTCACCTACCCCTACGCGACGCACCTGCTCGGGTTCACCGACGCCGAGCTGCTCGACGAGGTGATCGACGCGTTCGCGGCGCAAGACGGGGCGGCGGTCTTCGAGATCGTCGACCGTACCGCCGAGGCCGGCCACGACCCCCGTCGCTTCGCGCAGGACGTGCTGGAACGGCTCCGGGACCTGCTCGTCCTCCAGGCCGTTCCGGAGGGGGCCGACCGCGGTCTCGTCGACGCGCCGCCGGACGGGCTGCAGCGGATGCGGGCGCAGGCTGTCCGCTTCGGCCGCGCCGAGCTGACCCGCGCGGCGGAGGTCGTCGCGGCCGGTCTCACCGAGATGAAGGGCGCCGTTGCCCCGCGTCTGCTCCTCGAACTCGTCTGCGCCCGGGTGCTGCTCCCCGGCGCGGCGGACGACCCGGCGAGCCTGCTGGCCCGCGTCGAGCGGCTGGAGCGCAGAGTCGCGCTGGCGACCCCGCCCGGCACCGGGACGGCGAGCCCCCCCGCGGCGCCGCCCGCCCCGGCCCCACCCGCCGCGGCTCCGCCGGGGGCGGCTCCGCCCGCACCGACCGGGGCGGTGCCCGCACCCCCGGCGGCGCCCGCCCCGGCTGCGACCGACGGGACCGAGCCCGGCGCCCTCGACGCCGGTGCGGTCCGTCGCGCCTGGCCGGACGTGCTGGAGGCGGTGAAGTCGCGCAAACGCGCGACGTGGGCGATGCTCGCGCAGTACGCCCAGGTCCTCACCTTCCAGGGGCGGACCCTCACGCTCGGGTTCCAGACCGCCGGGATCGAGCGGTCGTTCCGAGCGGGCCCGAACATCGACATTCTGCGGGAGGCGCTGCGGGACTACCTCGCGATCGACGTCATGGTGGAGACCACCGTCTCCGGGCCGCAGGGCCCGCCCGACGAGCGCCCCGAGGAGCGCCCCGACGAGCGCGGGGCGACGCGGGCGCGGGCCCGGCGCGGGCCCGCGCGGCCGAGTCCGGCGGACGAGGAGCCCGACGCGGTCGGCGAGGGGGACCTCGGCGACGATCCGCCGGCGCCCGAGGCACCCGTGGACCCGGTGACCCTCCTGGGCCGTCACCTCGGCGCCACAGTGATCGGTGAGGTCGAGACGGGGTGACGGGTGGCCGTACCCTGGCCGTTGACCCCAGCGTCCGCACCCGACCGACCGCTCCCCCGACGAACCCCCGGCACCCCGACGAACCCCCAGGAGACCGACCGTGAAACCCGGTGGCCAGCCGTCCATGCAGCAGCTGCTCAAGCAGGCCCAGCAGATGCAGCAGCGGCTGATCGAGGCACAGGAGGAGCTGGCCCGGGAGCACGTGCAGGGCCACGCCGGCGGCGGGCTCGTCACGGCGACCGTGACCGGCGCCGGCGAGCTCGTCCGGCTCGCCATCGACCCGGCCGCGGTGGACCCCGACGACACCGAGACCCTCGCCGACCTCGTCGTCGCCGCGGTCCGCGACGCCCAGCGCGCGGCGAACGACCTGCAGGCGGAGAAGATGGGACCCCTGACGGAGGGGCTGGGCGGTCCGGGAGGCGGCCTCGGGGGAGGCCTGCCCGGGCTGCCCGGCGGCCTGCCCGGGTTGGGGACGTAGCGCGTGTACGAGGGGGTCGTCCAGGACCTCATCGAGGAGCTCGGCCGGCTGCCCGGCGTCGGTCCGAAGAGCGCGCAGCGGATCGCGTTCCACCTGCTCGCCGCCGACCCCGCGGACGTCCAGCGGCTCATCCGGGTGCTCGCCGAGGTCAAGGACAAGGTCCGGTTCTGCCGGGTGTGCGGCAACGTGGCCGAGGCCGACGAGTGCCGGATCTGCCGCGACCCGCGCCGCGACCGCGGGGTCATCTGCGTGGTGGAGGAGCCGAAGGACGTCGTCGCGGTCGAGCGGACCCGGGAGTTCCGCGGCCGCTACCACGTGCTCGGCGGCGCGATCAGCCCGATCGAGGGCGTCGGGCCCGACGACCTGCGAATGCCCGAGTTGATGGCGCGGCTGGCCGACGGGACGGTGACGGAGTTGATCCTCGCCACCGACCCGAACCTGGAGGGCGAGGCGACCGCGACGTACCTCGCCCGGCTGGTCAAGCCGATGGGACTGCGGGTGACCCGGCTCGCGTCGGGGTTACCGGTCGGGGGCGACCTGGAGTACGCCGATGAAGTCACGCTGGGACGAGCGTTCGAGGGCAGGAGGCTGCTCGATGTCTGACCCGTCTTCCACTTCTTCCGCCGCGCGATCCCGGCGGCCGTCGCCGGACGATGAGTCGCGCGCCGGGCAGGCGCAGGCCGGCGACGACTGGCGCGCGTTCGCGGACGACGTCGCGGCGGACGTCCGCCACTTCCTCACCGGGTTGGAGGGCGTGGCCGCCGGGGAGGCCCGCGACGAGGCGGTCGCCCTCCTGCTCCTGGAGCTGTCCCAGATCATGTTCGCCGGCGCGAAGCTCGGGGCGACGAAGGACATCATCCTCGAGTCCAACTGGGAGCCGGACGTGGGTGAGGAGCCGGACGTCGACGCGCTGCGCGCCCGGCTCGCCGCCCAACTCGGCGACATCGACGAGTACGTCGAGGTGTTCGACCCCTACGCCGACGACGGGGCGGAGCCCTACCGGCTGTCCGACGACATCGTCGACGTCGCCATGGACCTGGCCCACGGCCTGCGCCACTACGACGCCGGGCGCCCGCTCGAGGCGCTGTGGTGGTGGCAGTTCTCGTACCTGTCCCACTGGGGCAACCACGCCGGCGC
>DATGDX010000156.1:0-16182 GCA_035310665.1 Mycobacteriales bacterium
GGGACCCCCGGCGCCGGTGCCTGGGCGGCGGGTGCCTGCGCGGGCGCCGGCGCCGGACGCGCGGGTGGAGTCGGGGTGGGCGGTGCCGGAGCGCGCCCTACCGTCGGCGGCGCGGGCGTGGGAGCGCCTCCGGGGGACGGACCCGCGGCCGCGGGCGGCGCGACCGCCGCGGGTCGCGGCGACGGGGCGGCGGCTGGGGTGCCACCGTTGACGAACGCTTCCTTCAGCTTGCGGACGACCGGCGCCTCGATGGTGGAGGACGCCGAGCGGACGAACTCCCCGAGCTCGGTGAGCTTGGCCAGCACGACCTTGCTCTCGACCCCGAACTCCTTGGCGAGCTCGTAGACCCGGACCTTGGCCACGTTTCTCCTGTCTCGGCCCGCGGTCTTCACCCGCGCGACCGTCCTCGTCAGTCCATTGCCGTGCTCATCGCTGTGCGCTCATCGAGGGCTCATCCGCGTCTCGACCCGCTTCCGACTCGACAATGCTTTGGGGTGCCTCTGGGTGTGCTTGTGCTGCTTGCGGCTGCTGCTCGTCGTGCGGCCGCCCTGCGCCGCGGGACTCGAGGTGCCTACGCACCGCCTCGGTGTCGAGCGGCCCCGGCCGGCGCAGTGCCCGCGGGAACGCCCGGCGACGCTCGGCGAGGGCGAGGCACGCCAGATCGGGGTGCAGGTGCGCGCCCCGACCCGGCAGCCGGCTTCGCCGGTCGGGGACGCACGCGGCCCCGACCACGACGACGCGGAGCAGGTCAGACTTGGCCGTGCGAACCCGGCACCCGATGCACGTGCGCTGCGGAGACTCGCCGACCATGGGTCAGTCTAGCGCGCCGGGCCGGGAATGGGACCGGTGACGGTCGGCGCGGACGGTTGCGGGTCCAGACGCGCGGCCCGCCCCTCCGCGATGCCCGACTCGCCGCTCCCGCTCGGCGGGTCCGCGGCCCGCGTGTCGGGGCGGATGTCGATGCGCCAGCCGGTCAGGCGGGCGGCGAGCCGCGCGTTCTGCCCCTCCTTGCCGATCGCGAGCGAGAGCTGGTAGTCCGGCACGACGACCCGAGCCGAGCGGGTCTCCGCGTCGACGATGTCGACCCTGGTCACCCGCGCGGGCGACAACGCCGAGGCGACGAACCGCCGCGGATCGTCCGACCAGTCGACGATATCGATCTTCTCCCCGTGCAGCTCGGCGACGACGTTGCGCACGCGCTGCCCCAGCGGGCCGATGCAGGCACCCTTCGCGTTCAGTCCCGGCACCGTCGAACGTACGGCAATCTTGGTCCGGTGCCCGGCCTCCCGCGCGATCGCCGCGATCTCCACGGCGCCGTCGACGATCTCGGGGACCTCCAGCGCGAACAGCCGGCGGACGAGGTTCGGGTGGGTGCGCGACAGCGTGATCGACGGCCCGTGTGGACCCTTGCGCACGGCGACGACGAGGCAGCGGATCCGTGCGCCGTGCTCGTACCGCTCACCGGGCACCTGCTCCGCCACGGGCAGCACCGCCTCGACGTTGCCCAGGTCCACGTGGACGTGCGGGCTCCCCGGCTGCTGCTGGACGATGCCGCTGACCAGATCGCCCTCGCGTCCGGCGTACTCCCCGAACGTCAGCTCCTGCCGGGCGTCCCGCAGCCGGTGCAGGATCACCTGGCGGGCTGTCGTCGCGGCGATCCGCCCGAACCCGCTCGGGGTGTCGTCGACCTCGCGGATCACGTTCCCCTCGTCGTCACGCTCCTGCGCCCACACGGTGACCAGGCCACTCGTGCGGTCGAGCTCGACGCGGGCGTGCTCGTGCGCGCCCTCGGTGCGGGCGTACGCGACCAGCAGGGCGTCTTCGATGGCCTGGCAGACGAGATCGAAGGAGATGTCCTTCTCGCGCTCGAGGCCGCGCAACGCGGCGATGTCGATGTTCACGCCGGTTCCTCCGGGTCCCCACTCGGGTCGCCGCCCGCGTCCGCGCGCGCGTCCGCCTCACCCGCCTCGTCACCCGCCGCGCCGCCGTCCGGGCGCCGGAACTCCACCTGCACGCGCCCGCGGCCGAGCGCGCCGAACCCGTGCCGGACGTGGCGTGTCCCGACGTCGAAGACCACCCCGTCGGCGTCGACCGCGAGGACCCGACCCCGCAGCTCCCCGCCGCCGGCGAGGGCGGCGTGGACGAGCCGTCCGGTCGCCCGCCGCCAGTGCCGTGGCTCCACGAGCGGGCGGTCGACCCCCGGGGAGGTCACCTCCAGCGTGTAGGCCCCCCCACTCATCGGATCCCCGCCCATCGGGTCCCCGCTCGTCACGGCACTGTCGTCGAGCACCTCGGACAGGGCGGTGCTCAGGGCGGCGATGTCGTCGAGGCTCACCCCGCCGTCGGCGTCCACGACGACGCGAAGCACCCGCCGCCGGCCGGCGGGGGTGACCGTGAGACCCTCGAGGTCCATCCCGGCGGCGGCCACGACCGGCTCGAGCAGCGCCCGCAGCCGCTCGCGGATCGCCGCCGTGGTCACGAGATCCTCCTGGCGCTGCTGTCCTGTTGTGGGGACTGTTGTGGGGGGCCGTTGTGGGGCTGCCCGCCCGCTCCACCTTACGCTCCTCCACCGTCGCGGCCCCCGGCTCTTGATCGTCGTCGTCCGCGGGGAACGAGGACCGGCGCGCGCCGAGCCACGCGAGGCCGCGGCGGCGAGGCCGCGGCACGTGCCAGGCGGCACGTGCCAGGCTGGGACCCGTGCCCACCCGCCGCGCCGTGCTCGTCGCGGCGCTCGCGGTGACCGTGGGAGGGTGCCGCCTCGGCTCCCGCGAGGCGGCGGGGAGACGGTCGCGAGAGGACCGGGACGCGGCCGTCCGTGCCCGGACAGTGGCGGCGGAACGGGCGCTGCTCACGGCGTACGACGCCGTGCTCGCCACGCACCCCGATCCCGGCGGGCGTCTGGCCCGGCTCCGGGAAGATCACGCCGCTCACCTCGCGGCACTCGGCGCGGTCGTGTCGCACTCGCCCTCACCCGGCGGGATGTCGGCCCCGCCCTTCCCCCACCTGCTCTCGCTCGAACGGCGGGCGGCGGCCGATCGGGTCACCGACTGCCTGGCCGCCAGCGACCCCGACCTGGCCCGGCTGCTCGCCTCGGTCGCGGCGTGCGAGGCCGCGCACGCCGCGACCGTCCTCGCCGCCGACCGGCGCCGCACCGGGGCATGAGCCGGGCGCTGGCACGGACCCGCGTGGTCGAGGCGCTCACCGCCGCGCTCGAGGCGGAGCACGCCACGATCTACGGGTACGGCGTCGCCGGCGCCCAGCTGTCCGGCGGGGAGCAGGAACGGGCCCGGGCGGCGTACGACACCCACCGCGCCCGCCGCGACACGCTCGTGGCGCTGCTCCTCGACCGGGGCGCGCCGGCGCCGGCGGCCGCGCCCGCGTACGCGCTGCCCGCGCCGGTGCGCGACGCACCGACCGCCCGGGCGCTGGCCGCGCGGCTGGAGAACGGACTCGCCGCCCGCTACGCGGATCTCGTCGGCGCGACGCGGAACCGCGACGTGCGCCGGCTCGCGGTGACCGCGCTGCAGGACTGCGCGGTCCGGGCCACCCAATGGGGTGCCGACATGGGCGCCTTCCCGGGGCTGGCGCGCCGCTCCCCCGCGGTCACCCCGACCCTGCCCGCTCGGTAGGCCCCGCGTCGGTCACCGACCGGCGAGCTCCGACACGACCGCCTCGAGCGGCAGCGCGCGCCGGGTCCCGCTGCGCCGGTCACGCACCTCGACCTGCCCCTCGGCGAACGCCCGCCCCACGACGACGATCGTGGGGATGCCCAACAACTCGGCGTCGGTGAACGCGATCCCGGCGGAGACGCCCCGGTCGTCGACGAGCACCCGCAGGCCGGCGGCCTCCAGGTCCGCCGCCAGCTTGTCCGCCGCCTCCGCCTGCCCGGCCTGCCCGACCGCGACCACGTGCACGTCCGCGGGGGCGACGGCGCGCGGCCAGCACAGCCCTCGCTCGTCGTGCGTCTGCTCGGCGATCGTGGCGACCAGGCGCGAGATGCCGATGCCGTAGGACCCCATCGTCACCACGACCTGCCGCCCGTTCTCGTCGAGCACCGTCAGGTCGAGCGCCTCCGCGTACTTGCGGCCGAGCTGGAAGATGTGCCCGATCTCGATGCCGCGGTCGATCCGCAACGGCGCGCCGCAGCGCGGACAGGGGTCCCCGTCGCGCACGTCGGCGGCCTCCACCGTGCCGTCCGCGGTGAAGTCCCGGCCGTAGACGAGGTCCACGACGTGGCGTCCGGGCTCGTTCGCCCCGGTCACCCACCGCGTGCCGGGAGCGACCCACGGGTCCACGAGGTAGCGGACCCCCTTGTCCGCGCCGAGCACGTTCGGCCCGATGGAGCCGCGCACCAGCGCGGGGTGCGCGGCGAAGTCGTCCTCGGTCATCGGCTCGGGCACGGCCGGGCCGACGTGCGCCTCGAGCCGTTTGAGGTCGACCTCGCGGTCGCCGGGCACGCCGACGACCAACGGCTCCGCCCGACCGTCCGGGTGCACGAGCTTCACGACGACGTTCTTCAGCGTGTCCGCCGCCGTCCACGGCCGGTCCGGCCGCCGCAGATCGTCGCGGGCGTTAAGCAGCTCGACGAGCGTCTCGATCGTCGGGGTGCCGGGGGTGTCCTCGACGTGCGCGGACGGGGCCGCGCTCGGGTCGGTCGGCGGCGGCGCCGGGACGCGCACCGCCTCGGTGTTCGCGGCGTAGTCGCACGACGCGCAGCGGACGTAGGCGTCCTCGCCGATCGGGCACCGGGCCAGGAACTCCTCGCTCGCCGAGCCGCCCATCGCGCCGGACATCGCGGCGACGACGACGTAGTCCAGGCCGAGCCGGTCGAAGGTGCGGACGTAGGCCGCGCGGTGCCGCTCGTAGGAGCGCTGCAGCCCGGCGTCGTCGAGGTCGAAGGAGTAGGAATCCTTCATCACGAACTCGCGGCCGCGGAGCAGCCCGGCACGGGGACGCGGCTCGTCCCGGTACTTCACCTGGATCTGGTACAGCGACAGCGGCAGGTCCCGGTACGACGAGTACATGTCCTTGACCAGCAGCGTGAACATCTCCTCGTGCGTGGGCCCGAGCAGGTAGTCGTTGCCCCTGCGGTCCCGCAGCCGGAACATCAGCTCGCCGTACTCCGTCCACCGGCCGCTGCGCTCGTACGGTTCGCGGGGCAGCAGGGCGGGGAAGCGCAGCTCCTGGGCCCCGGCGCGGTCCATCTCCTCCCGGACGACGCGCTCGACGGTGTGCAGGACGGCCAGACCGAGCGGCAACCAGGTGTAGACCCCCGGGGCGGCGCGGCGGACGTAGCCGGCGCGGACCAGCAGTCGGTGGCTCGGGACCTCGGCGTCGGCCGGGTCCTCGCGCAGCGTGCGCAGGAACAGGGTCGACATCCGCAGCAGCACCCGTCGCTCCTTCGCTCGACCCGATCCCGATCGGCCGGTCCCGATTGGCCCGGTCCCGATTGGCCCCGGCGTCGTCGCACCGGCTCGCTGTGCGAGCGTAGCTGTCCGGCCCGACACTCGGATCGGACCGGGAGATCGCGCGGGGAGACCGTGCCGGCTCGAAGGGCCGGATCAGACAGGTATCAGAACAGCACGGATATCAGAACAGCACGGACATGAACATGCCGACGTCCGCGAACCCCACCCGGTCGTACGCCGCGCGCGCCGGTGCGTTGAAGTCGTTGACGTACAGGCTCACCACCGGGGCGACCGAGCGCAGCGCGCCGTCGACGACGGCGGCCATCCCGCCGACCGACAGCCCTCGCCCCCGCAAAGCGGGGTCGACCCAGACCCCCTGCACCTGGCACACCGCCGGGGTCACCGCACCCAGCTCGGCCTTGAACAGCACGCGGCCGTCCTCGATCCGCGCGAACGCGCGGCCCTGCGCGATCAGTTCGGCGACGCGGGCCCGGTAGAGGGCCCCGCCGTCGCCCGCGGTCGGGGAGACGCCGACCTCCTCGGTGAACATCGCGATGCACGCGGGCAGGACCGTGTCGAGCTCGTCGGGGCGGACCCGGCGGACCGCCGGATCCGGCGGCACGCGGGGCGCGGACCAGATGGCCATGAGCGGCTGGCGGTGGCGGACCTCCCGGGCCGGCCCCCAGCGCGGCTCGAGCAGCCGCCACAGCGGGTCGACGAGGGCGGCCGGACCGACGATGGACGAGCACCGGCGCCCCTGGCGGCGCGCCCGCTCGGCGAACCCGGCCAGCGCGGCCTCGACGTCGTCCCGCGCGCCCGCGACGGGGACGAGGTTCGAGCCCGCGTAGCACAGGGCGACCAGCCGCCCGCCCTGCGCGAATCCCCACACCTCCGCCCCGAGGCGCCACGGGTCGAGGCCCGCGGCCTCGAGGCGAGAGGTCACGAAGACGTTGGCGGTGGCGTCACCGGCGAGCAACTCGCGGACCTCCGGAAGGTCGCGGTCGTCGAGCACCCGGACGGATGTGGTGCGCAGCACGGGACCCCTCGGACCCGGAACCCGGGGCTACGCGGTCACGACCTGCGGAGCACCGGCCGGCGCGCCGTCGGCCGCGAGCCCCGGGCCCAGCTCCTCGGCCAACGCGAGCGCCTCCTCGATGAGCGTCTCCACGATCTGGCTCTCCGGGACGGTCTTGACCACCCGGCCCCGGACGAAGATCTGGCCCTTGCCGTTGCCCGATGCGACGCCCAGGTCCGCCTCGCGCGCCTCGCCCGGACCGTTGACAACGCAGCCCATGACCGCCACGCGCAACGGCACCTCGAGGCCCGCGAGCCCGGCGGTGACCTGCTCGGCGAGTGTGTAGACGTCGACCTGTGCCCGACCGCAGGACGGGCAGGAGACGATCTCCAGCCCGCGCTGCCGCAGGCCGAGCGCCTCGAGGATCGCCGTGCCGACCTTCACCTCCTCGACCGGCGGCGCCGACAGCGACACCCGGATCGTGTCGCCGATGCCCTGCGCGAGCAGCGCGCCGAACGCGACTGCCGACTTCACGGTGCCCTGGAACGCGGGACCGGCCTCGGTCACGCCCAGGTGCAGCGGGTAGTCGCACCGCTCGGCGAGCAGGCGGTAGGCGTTGACCATGACGACCGGGTCCGAGTGCTTCACCGAGATCTTGATGTCCCGATAGCCGTGCTCCTCGAACAGGGAGGCCTCCCACAGGGCGCTGTCGACCAGCGCCTGCGCGGTCGGCCGGCCGTGCCTGCGCAGCACCCGCGCGTCGAGCGACCCGGCGTTGACCCCGATCCGGATCGGCACCCCGGCGTCCGACGCCGCCCGGGCGATCTCCCGGACCTTGTCGTCGAACGCCTTGATGTTGCCCGGGTTCACCCGGACACCCGCGCAGCCCGCGTCGATGGCCGCGAAGACGTACCTCGGCTGGAAGTGGATGTCCGCGATCACCGGGATCGGTGACTTGCGGGCGATCTGGGGCAGGCCGTCCACGTCGTCCTGCGACGGCACGGCGACCCGCACGATCTGGCAGCCGGCCGCGGTCAGCTCCGCGATCTGCTGGAGGGTCGCGTCGACGTCCGCGGTGAGCGTGGTCGTCATCGACTGCACGGACACCGGTGCGTCGCCGCCGACCGCCACGGACCCGACCCGCACCTGCCGCGACCGGCGGCGAGCCGCGATCGGGAGCGGTGGGGCTGTCGGCATGCCGAGGTCGGTGGCGGTCATCGTGGTCTTCGGCTCCAACGGGACGGATCGGCGCGGACAGGGTCAGCGGAACGGGTTCGTCACGGGGTTGACGATGTCGGAGAGCAGGAGCAGCACCGACAGCCCGATGAACAACGCCACCACGAAGTATGCAGCGGGCAGCAGCTTGGTGAGGTCGACGCGACCCGGGTCGCGGCGCCCGAGCGCCCGCGCGATCCGCGACCGGGCCTGCTCGAACGCCAGGATCGCCAGGTGCCCGCCGTCGAGCGGCAGCAAGGGCAGCAGGTTGAAGACGCCGATGAAGACGTTGAGCCCGGCCATGAGCAGCAGGAAGGAGGCGACCTTCTGGGTGGCCGGGGCGCCGGTCTCCAGCGCCTGGCCACTGATCCGGGCCGCGCCGACCGGGCCGATGAGGCCGCTGGCGTCCCGCGGGCTGTCGTGCAGGGCCTGATCCCACAGCTTCGGCACCGCGGCGGGGATCGCGACGAGCGCCTGACCCGTGGCCGCGAACAACCGCCCCATGAGCTCGGCGCTGCGGCCGAGCCCGGCGACGGGGCCGACTCGTTCGGTCTGCGACTGCGGGACGATCCCGAGCACGCCGACTCGCTCGGTGCGGCTCGGGTCGGCGAGCGAGGGGCGCTCGGCGAGCACGACCGACGGCCGCAGCGTGACGCGCCGCCCGTCTCGCTCCACGACCAGCGACGTCGGCCCGGGGGGCGCGTGGCGCACCCGCTGCGTGAAGTCCCGCCAGTCCGTCACCGGCTCCCCGGCGAACTCGACGATCCGGTCGCCCGGTCGCAGACCCGCGGCCTTCGCGGGCGACGGCGGGTCGTCGGGCCGGCAGGCCTGCGTCGGGGTCGCGGGGACGCACTCGGACACCGACGCGAGCGCGGTCGTCTCCCGGCCGGTCGGCACGCCGAGACCCACGAGGACGGCGAACAGCAGGACGAAGGCGAGCAGGAAGTGCGTGACCGAGCCGGCGGCGAGGACGACCGCGCGTTGCGGCGCCGGCTGGCGGTAGAACGCGCGCTCCTCCTCGCCGGGGGCGAGCTCGTCGAGCGGGGTCATTCCCTCGATCTTGACGAACCCGCCCGCCGGGATCGCCTTGACGCCGTACTCCGTCTCGCCGCGGCGGAACGACCACAACGTGGGGCCGAACCCGAGGAAGAACTGCGTGGCCTTCATCCCGAACCGCTTGGCGGTCAGGAAGTGCCCCGCTTCGTGCAACATGATCGATAGCAGCAGCACCACGACGAACGCCACGACGCCGAGGGTCATGCGGTGCCCTTCTGCGCGATCTCTCGGGCGCGCCGGCGCGCCCACTCCTCCGAGTGCAACACATCGGCCAGCGTCGGGGTTCCCTGCACCCCGTACTCGTCCTCGCGGGACAGGACCGCGGCGACCGTGTCCAGGATCGCGGGGAACGGCAGCCGGCCGGCCAGGAAGGCCGCGACCGCCTCCTCGTTGGCCGCGTTGAACACCGCGGGCGCGGTCCCGCCCCCCGCGCCGGCGGCCCGGGCCATCGCGACGCCGGGGAAGGCCTCCTCGTCCAGCGGGAAGAACTCCCACGCGTGGCCACTCGTCCAGTCCAGCGCCGGTGCCGCGTCCGCCACCCGATCCGGCCAGGCGAGCGCGAGCGCGATCGGCAGCCGCATGTCCGGCGGGCCGGCCTGGGCGAGGGTCGACCCGTCCACGAACTCGACCATGGAGTGCACGACCGACTGGGGGTGGACCACGACGGCGATCCGGGCGTAGGGGACGTCGAACAGGAGGTGCGCCTCGATCACCTCGAGCCCCTTGTTGACCAGCGTGGCGGAGTTGACCGTGACGAGGGGCCCCATGTCCCAGGTCGGGTGGGCGAGGGCCTCGGCGGGGGTCACCGCGGCGAGCTCGGCGCGGGAGCGGCCGCGGAACGGGCCGCCGCTCGCGGTGAGGACGAGCCGGCGGACCTCGTCGGCGCGGCCGGCGCGCAGGCACTGGGCGAGCGCGGAGTGCTCCGAGTCGACGGGAACGAGCTGGCCCGGCCGGGCGCGCGACTTCACCAGCGGCCCGCCGACGACCAGCGACTCCTTGTTCGCGAGCGCCAGCGTGCGGCCCGCGTCGAGGGCGGCGAGCGTGGGAGCGAGCCCGGCCGAGCCGGTCATCCCGTTGAGCACGACGTCGCACGGCCACGCGGCGAGCTCGGCCGCGGCCGTCGGCCCGGCGAGGATCTTGGGGAGGGGGAACTCCCCGCGGGAGTAGCCGCCCGCGTGCGCCTGCGCGTAGAACGCGAGCTGGAGGTCCTGGGCCACGCTCGCCCGGGCGACCGCGACGGCCTCGACGCCGAACTCGAGCGCGTGCCGAGCGAGCAGGTCGACACGCGCCCCGCCCCCGGCGAGGCCCACGATCCGGAAGCGGTGGCGGTTGCGGCGTACAACGTCGAGCGCCGAGGTGCCGATCGAGCCGGTGGAGCCGAGGAGAACGACGTCGCGCACGCGGCCAGTGTCCCGCGCGCGGTCGCTCACCCGGTCCGGTCCCAGGCCAGCCGGGCGAGCGAGTCGTCCAACGGGCCGGGGGGCGCGAGGTGGTTTCCCTGGGCGACGTCGCACCCCATCGCCTGCAACGACCGCAGCTGCGCGGAGGTCTCCACCCCCTCCGCGATCGCGACGAGCCCGAGAGCGTGCGCCAGGTCGACCACCGCGCCCACCAGCCGGCTGTCACCGCGGCTCTTCCCGAGCTGCGCGATGAAGGACCGGTCCACCTTGAGGGCCGAGACGGGGAGCCGCTTCAACTGCTGCAGCGAGCAGGTGCCGGCACCGAAGTTGTCCGCGACGAGGTGGACGCCGAGGCGGCTCAGCTGCTCGAGCGTTGCGATCTCTTCCGCCCCCGCGCCGGCGAGGGTGGTTTCGTGGACCTCGACGACGAGCCGAGCCGGGTCGCCGCCCGTCTCGCGGAGCAGGCCGTGCACCGCGGGCACGAAGGTGGGGTCGAGGAGCTGCCCGCGGGACACGTTGACGGCGATCATCAGCACGTCCGTGTGCGCGCGCCCGGGGCGGTGCCGCCGAGCCACCTCGGCGACCACCTCGTCGAGCACGAACCGGCCGATCCGGCCACCCATCCCCACCTCCTCCGCGGCTGGGAGGAACTCGGCGGCGGGCAGGAGCCCGCGCTGCGGATGCGCCCAGCGCACCAGCGCCTCGGCTCCGAGGACGCGACCGTCGCGCAGCGAGACGGCGGGCTGGTAGACGACCCGGAACTCGCGGCGCTCGGCGGCGGCGAGAATCGCGGCTCGCAGCGTGCGCCGCTCCTCGGCGCGCCGGCGCAGCGCCGCGTCGTACACCTCGCTGCGCCCGCCCCCGTGCTCCTTGGCGCGGTACATCGCCGCGTCCGCGTCCGCGATCAGGTCGTCGGGCCGCCCGCCACCGCGCGCCAGCGCCAACCCGATGCTCGCCGACACGGGGGTGCGCACCCCGGAGATCGTGAGCGGGCGGTTGATCTGCTCTCCCACCCGGTCCACGATCTCCACGGCGGCCGACTCGTCGGCCAGGTCCTCGAGCAGAATCGTGAACTCGTCCCCCCCGAACCGCGCCACCGTGTCGGCCGGGCGCAGCGCCTGGCGCAACCGGGATGCGACCTCGATGAGCACGCGGTCGCCGACCTCGTGCCCCATGGTGTCGTTGACCCACTTGAAGCGGTCGAGATCGATGAAGGCGACCGCGACGAGCCCCTTCGGGGCGCGCGACGACGCGGCCAGCGCGCGCTCGAGCCGGTCGAGGAAGGTCACCCGATTGGGCAGGCCGGTCAGCGCGTCGTGGGTCGCCTGGTGCTCGATGAGCGCGTGCGCCTCCGCGCGCTCGACCGCGATGTCCACGAGGCGGGCGGCGAGCTGGACGAGGCGCTTCTCCTCCGCGGACGGCGCCCCCGGCTCGGCCACCAGGCAGGTGACCACGCCACGGACCTCCCCGGTGCCCGAGCCGACCACCGGCTCCACCCAGCACGCGCGGACGCCGATGTCGAGCAGGGCGGTTCCCGTGGGCTCCCACCGCCCGTCGGCGAGCAGGTCGGGGACGACCAGGGGGGCCCGGGTCGCGGCCACCCGCCCGCAACAGCCGGCGTCGGGCGCGACGATGAGGGTGTCCCCGCCGGTGAGCACCTCGATCGGCAGGTGCGGCGCGGCGGCGACCCGCAGCGCGCTGCCTTGCGGGCGCCGGAGGAGCACGGCGCAGCGGGCGCCCGTCAGCCGTCCCTCCAACCAGGTCACCAGGAACAGCAGCGTCTCCGCGAGCGGGGCATCCCGTGCGATCATCGCGAGGATCCCGGCCTGGCCTTCGAGCTGCGCCTCCACGCGCTTGCGCGCGGTCACGTCGCGGGCGACGAGCAGGGACCCGGGGGAGCCGGTGCGGGGCTCGCCCAGCCGCGCGCGGGTCACCTCGAAGAGGCGCCCGCCCGCGCTCGCCTCCGCGCGCGCCGGCAGCGGGAGCGCGAGCACCTCCCGCCACGTCGGCAGCAGGGTCGCAAGGGGGCGCCCAAGGGCGTGGGACAGCGGCGCGGTGAACAGCGCCTCCGCGGCGGCGTTCGCGTCGACCACCCGGCCGTCGGCGTCGAGCACGACCGCGGGGTCGGGCATCGTGGCGAAGACCTGCCGCCGCGCGGCCGGGTGCAGGCCGAGCGCGGGAACTCGCAGGACACCGGCGAGGAGCCCGAACGCCGACAGCATCATCGCGAACGGGGTCGGGTCCACGGTCGCGGCCGGGCCCCACCCGAGGTGGAACGCCGCGGCCGCCAGCGCGGGGAGAGCGACGACGACGCCGAGCGCGGCGGCGTGGCGGCGGGGCACCGTGGCCGTGCGCAGCAGGCCGACGACGAGCAGGGCGGCCGCCCCGACGAGCAGCACCTCGGTGTAGAGGACGTGCGTCCAGTACAGCGCTCCGGCGCCAACCCGGTCGGCCGAGCCGACCGCCCGCTGCGGATGGAGCAGATCCCGGGTGGCGGGGACGGCGAGCAGCAGGAGCACCGCCACCGGCTCGACGGCCAGCGCGGCGAGCAGCCGGCGGGTGACGCGGGGCCCCCGACCGGTGTACGACAGCGCGAACACGACCAGGGCGGCCGACGCCAGCACCATCCCGACGTACTCGAGGTCACCCCAGCCCCGCGCCGTGCGCGGATTCGCCGTGCTGACCGCGAGGACGGCCGTCAGCGACCACCAGCTCGCGGCGACCAGCAGGACGACGAGAGCGGCGTCGGCGATGTTCCGAGGGCGCGACGACACGCACGCCGCCGGCACCACGCAGGCGAGCGCGGCGAGCAGCAGGACCGCCGAAACCAGCGCCACCCTCTTCCCGTCTCGGCCCGCACCTCGGGCCGCCCACCACCACCCACGTGTTCGGGCACCCAAGCGTTCGGGCACCCGGTATTCGGGACCCAGCATCCGGCTCGGGCGCGGCGGATGCGGCGTACTTCAGAAAAGATCTTCGCCCGAAGGCGACCCGAGGCGCGCGTGCCTGGGCCTCGGGGCGTCCCCCACGGCCCAGGCCGCCCACTCACGACTCCGGCGAGGACCCGACGAGCACGGGGCGCAGCCTGTCGAGGACCGTCGGGTCCTCAATCGTCGACGGCACCGGCTCGGGACGGCCGTCGGCGATCCCCCGCATGGACCGGCGCAGGATCTTGCCCGACCGCGTCTTGGGTAGCGCCGGCACCACGGCGACGTCGCGGAGCGCGGCGACCGCACCGATCTCCTTGCGCACCAGCTGGACGAGCTCGCGGCTCACCTCGTCGGGGCTCGCGTCGACCCCGGCCTTGAGCACGACGAACCCGCGGGGGACCTGGCCCTTGAGCGTGTCCGCGACCCCGATGACCGCGCACTCGGCGACCGCGGGGTGCGAGGCGATGATCGCCTCCATGGACCCGGTGGAGAGCCGGTGCCCGGCGACGTTGATGACGTCGTCGGTGCGCCCCATCACGAAGACGTAGCCGTCCTCGTCGACGTACCCACCGTCACCGGTCAGGTAGTAGCCCGGGTAGCGGGACATGTAGTCGTTGACGAACCGCTCGTCGTCGTTCCAGAGGGTCGTCAGGTTGCCCGGCGGCAGCGGCAGGCGGACGACGATCGCCCCCTCGGTGCCCGCCGGCACCTCGTTGCCCTCGGCGTCGAGCACCCGTACGTCGTAGCCCGGCACCGGGAACGTGGGCGACCCCGGCTTCACGGGCTTCGGGTCGAGCCCCATCAGGTTGGCGCAGATGGCCCAGGCCGTCTCGGTCTGCCACCAGTGGTCGATGACGGGGACGCCGAGGGCCTTGCTCGCCCACTCGTAGGTGTTCGGGTCGGTCCGCTCCCCGGCGAGGAACAGGATCCGGAAGTCGCGCAGGTCGTACCGCTTGAGGTGGTCCGCCTCGGGATCCTCCCGCTTGATCGCGCGGAACGCGGTGGGAGCCGTGAACAACGACTTCACCTTGTGCTCGGACGCCACCCGCCAGAACGCCCCGGCGTCCGGGGTGCCCACCGGCTTGCCCTCGTAGAGGATGCTCGTCGCACCCGTGATCAGCGGCGCGTAGACGATGTAGGAGTGGCCGACGACCCAGCCGACGTCACTGGCCGCCCAGAACACGTCGCCCGGCTCGATGTCGTAGATGTTGCCCATGGTCCAGCGCATCGCGACGGCGTGACCGCCGTTGTCGCGGACGACGCCGCGCGGACGCCCGGTCGTGCCCGAGGTGTAGAGGATGTAGAGCGGGTCGGTGGCGGCGACCGTCGTGCAGCCCGCCGGCTCCGCCGTGGCCATCGCCTCGTGCCAGTCGATGTCGCGCCCCTCGATCAGCGAGGCCTGTGCTTGCGGACGCTGGAGGATGACGCACCGCTCCGGCTTGTGGCGGGCCTCCTCGATCGCTTCGTCGAGCATCGGCTTGTACTCGATGACCCGGTTCACCTCGATCCCGCACGAGGCCGACACGACGACCTTCGGCTCGGCGTCGTCGATGCGGATCGCGAGCTCCCGGGGAGCGAACCCGCCGAACACGACCGAGTGGACGGCACCGAGGCGGGCGCAGGCGAGCATCGCGACGACCGCCTCCGGCACCATCGGCAGGTAGATGACGACGCGGTCCCCCTTGCCGACGCCGAGCCCGCGTAACACCCCCGCGAACCGGGCCACCTCGTCGAGCAACTCCGCGTAGGTCAACGTGCGCTGGGTCCGCGTCACGGGCGAGTCGTAGATCAGGGCGGGCTGGTCGGCCCGCCCCCCGGCGACGTGGCGGTCGAGGGCGTTGTAGCAGGTGTTGAGCTCGCCGTCCGGGAACCAGCGGTAGAAGGGCTCACGGCTCGAGTCGAGGATGCGAGTCGGCGGCGTCACCCAGTCGATGGCTTCCGCCGCCTCCCGCCAGAACCCCTCGGGGTCATCGATGCTGCGTCGGAACGTCGTGCGGTAATCGCCCATGGCACATCCTCCTGCGCGGGGCCACCGTTCGTGATTTTGGCGCAACCCTAACCGCGGGGGAACCGGACGATAGGGACTTCGGACCCAGCCCGTCGTCACCAACGGAACCCTGTCGGCGACGAGCGGCCACCGCGGGCACCGGTCAGCCAGGGGGGTCGAGCAGGGTCAGCAGCGCCCAGGCCAGGGGGGCGGTCGGCAGCAGCGAGTCGAGCCGGTCCATGATCCCTCCGTGGCCGGGCAGGAGCGTGCCCATGTCCTTGAGCCCGAGGTCACGTTTGATCATCGACTCGCCGAGGTCCCCGAGCGTCGCGGACGCGACGACGGCGAGCCCGAGCAGCGCGCCGTGCCAGACCGCCCCGTGCAGCAGCGTCCGGACCAGGACGGCGCCGACGAGCATGCAGGCGAGCGCGGAGCCGCCGAGCCCCTCCCAGGACTTCTTCGGGCTGACCGTCGGGGCGAGGGGACGGCGGCCCCACAGCACGCCGGCGGCGTACCCACCGACATCGCTGGCGACGGTGACCGCCATGAACACCGTGACCCGGCGCGCGCCGTCCTGCGGGGCGAGCAGCAGCAGGCAGAACCCGGCGAGGAACGGGACGTACAACGCGGTGAAGACCCCGGCGGCGACGTCGCGCAGGTAGCCGGGGCGGGGTCCCGGCAGCCGCCACGCCAGCACGGCGACCGCGGTGAGCAGCAGACCGACGGTCATGGCGTCGGGACCCGCGGCGTACGCCGCGACGAGCAGGGCCGTGCCACCGGCGAGCACGGGCACCACCGGCACCCGGACACCCTGCCGGGCGAGAGCCCGGGCGACCTCACCCACCGCCGCGGCGATGGCGGCGACGGCCACGACGACGAACGCGACCTTGACGGTGTAGAGCGTCACCAGCACGAGCGCACCGAGGCAGACGCCCACCGCGATGGCCGCGGACAGGTCGCGCCCCGCCCGCCCCGTCGCCGGTTGCGCGTTCACCGTCGCCGCCCCTCCGCGCTCGGCCCCTACACCCCGGCCCGCCCTACACCTCGAGGAGCTCGGCTTCCTTGTGCTTGAGCAGGTCGTCGATGGTCTCGACGTACCGGTGGGTGACCTTCTCGAGCTCCTTCTCCGCCCGCACCACCTCGTCCTCGCCCGCGTCGCCGTCCCGGGCGA